>DASZWG010000088.1:0-2630 GCA_035546675.1 Mucilaginibacter sp.
TGGGGCTCGGCCAACCTGACGACCGACTCAGCCACCTTCTTCCCCAACGGTTCCGCATTGGCCGCAACCTGGAACCCCGAACTGGCCTACCGTTACGGGCATGATATGGGTGAAGAAGCCCGCGAAAGAAAAAAATATGTGATGCTGGCCCCGGCTTTCAATATCTGCCGCGTGCCGCTGTGCGGGCGCACGTACGAATATTATTCAGAAGATCCCTACCTGAATTCGCGGCTGGCGGTACAGTCCGTAAAAGGCATCCAAAGCCAGGATATAGCGGCCTGCGTAAAACACTTCGTAGTTAATAACCAGGAAATACAGCGCGGCCGTATCAGCGTGAATGTGGACGAACGTACGTTACGCGAAATATATCTGCCGGCATTTAAGGCGACTATTACCGAAGCACATGCGCTGACGATCATGTCGGCTTATAATAAGCTGCGCGGCGTTTACTGTTCTGAAAACGATTACCTGCTCAACAAGATACTGAAGGGTGAGTGGGGCTTTAAAGGTGCCGTGATCAGCGACTGGGGCGGCACGCACAGTACAGTGAACGCCGCCAACAACGGCCTGGATATTGAAATGGGTTCGGGGCCGCACTATGATAAATACTTTTTCGCAACCAAACTGCTCGATTCGGTAAAAGCCGGTAAAGTGAGCATGAAGGTGATCGACGATAAGGTACGCCGTGTTTTATGGGTGATCTATCATACCGCGCTTGCCAAAAATCCGCCCCAGGGCAAGATCAATACGCCTGCGCACAGCAAAACGGTGTATGACATTGCATCCGAATCGATCGTGCTGCTGAAAAATGACCAGCACATGCTGCCATTGAATACGTCCTCTATCAAAAGCATTGCGGTGATCGGTGACAATGCTACCCATACCTTCCACCTGGGTGGTTTCGGCGCCGGCGTGAAAGCAAGATATGAAGTAACCCCGCTCGAAGGGCTGAAAAACCGGCTCGGCAAATCGGTAGACATCAAATTTGCACAGGGTTATACAGCAGTATACCACCAGCGCGGGCACATGGTGAACGAGGATACCAAACCTGCCGACCCGGCGCTTATAGCCGAGGCGGCCAACCTGGCAAAAACTACCGACGTGGCCATCCTCTTTATCGGCGGCAACAGGGATTATGAGAGCGAAGGCAGCGATCGCAAAGACCTGAGCCTGCCTTTCGGCGAACAGGCCCTGGTGGATGCTGTAACGGCCGCCAACCCCAATACTATCGTTGTGGTGATCGGTGGGGCACCGTACGATATTGGTAAGATCAAGCAAAATAATCACACCATCGTGTGGTCGTGGTACAACGGTTCGGAAAATGGCAATGCACTGGCCGATGTACTGCTCGGCAAGGTCGATCCGTCCGGTAGGTTACCTTTCACTTTCCCGGCTCAACTAAAGGACTCGCCTGCCATTGCGCTTGACGCCTATCCCGGGCAGGATCTGAAGGAAGATTACAAAGAGGGCATCCTGGTCGGTTACCGCTGGTACGATACCAAAAATATCGACCCGCTGTATTGCTTCGGTTACGGCCTGTCATATACCACTTACCAGTATTCGGGCCTGAAAACCGGCAAAAAGAGCTATAAACCGGGCGAAAGCATTACCGCAACCATCCACGTGAAAAATACGGGTAAATACGGCGGTAAAGAAACCGTTCAGCTTTATGTGAGTAAAGAGGGCAAATCGGTTGTGGAGCGCCCTGAGAAAGAGTTGAAGGCATTCAAAAAAGTGATGATCGAACCGGGAAAAACAGCCGATATTACGCTGACCATACCGGTAAAGAACCTGGCCTACTACGATGTAAAAACCAGCAAATGGGTCGTGGAACCGGGCAAATATAAATTGCTGGCCGGGGCATCGTCGAGGGATATCAAAGGAACAGCTACGATCACTGTGGACTGAAACTTTTACCGGCGAAGCGCTTAAAAATCGAACCAGGCGCTGGCGCGAACCCCAAAACGGGTAGTGTTGGGGTTGTCGAGGTAATTGAAGCGCTCGACCAGGTCGACGCGGAATATTTTGAAAATGTTGGCGATACCGATACTGCCCTCGGTATACGGTGCCCTGCCCAGCGTAAACGTTTCGGGCATGCCGTTCTGATCGACAGGGAATTGTAGCAGGGATGGGTGCAGCGAGGGGTTATTTTCTTCGCGCAGTCCGCCATACAGCACTTTAAAGGATATACATTCCCGCAGTTTCAGCTTTCTGAGCAGGGGGATCTTGTTCAGCAGGAACCCGTTCATGCAATAATCGATATTGGCGCTGGCATAATGATCGCTCACAAATTCGAGAAAATTCATCAGGTTATATGAATTGAGGTCGAAAGCATAGGTTTGGTTTGCCTGGTGAATATCCAGCAAAGGGAAAGGCACCTGTCCGAACAGGTAATCGCCATCGACCGAGACGTCAGCATAGCCCAGTTGCGAAAGATAGAACCGCTTATCTATCCGCCCGTAAATGTTCTGGTAATTATACTCCCCGTTAAAAAGCCCTTTTACGCCCTGCCGGTAATCGAAGGTAAGAATCGGGTATTTGCTTGGGATAATAATGCGGTAAAGTTTGCCCTGTACCAATTGCTCGTGCGGTGCATAACGCAATTCTAAAGATAACTGGGTTGTAGTAAG
>DASZWG010000089.1:0-6316 GCA_035546675.1 Mucilaginibacter sp.
CTTTTATAACCGGAGCATCTTCTGCCCCCTCAACCGAGATCTCATGGCGTTCACCATTAGCCAGGGTAAATTCTTTTCTATCCTGCCACCAGTTGATAACTGCGCTCACCGCGCTCCGGCCCATCTCCAGCAACTGCCCGCCCAGATCAACGGCCCTGTTCACCAGCCAGGTAATAGCATGATCGACCATTTCGCGTGCGCTGCCTATCATTTCCCCGATACGATGTCCTATACCGCCAAGTCCAACCTGGTCGGCCAGGAAGCCTATTACGATAGGCATTGCCCGGTGCAACGCCCCTTCAAGGAAATCTGCTGCCCTTTGCGTGTTGCCGCTGGCTATTTCCACTACCCCTTCGACAAATGAATTAACGACCTGCAACATCTCGCGCATGTATTTGATGAATGATCTGACAGCATTGTACAGGGCAATAGCGCTGTTGATCACTGCCATGATGCCTGTAGGATCGAGCATGGAAAGGAGCCTGGCCGTAATTCTATTGATGATCTGTTCCATCACCCAGTTCTTAACGCTGTTGAGCACCACATCCCACAGATTGCTCAGTTGTTCTTTTATTTTATCCCAAATGGCTGCAATACCCCGTTCCTGTACGTCTCTTATAAATGACCATGCTCCCTCCAGCGTATTGATGATACCGCGTATTCGGGCGACTCTTTGCGGACCAATGCGCGGATTTTCGGCCAGTTTTCGCCAGATAGTTTCCATCGAAATATCGAGTACCGCCAGTATCCAGGTGATCACGCCGCGCAGCGAAATATCTGTCAGTTCGGGGACTCCGGCATCCCTCAATTCGCTCATCAGCCAGCCGGTCAGACCATAAATGAGATGACTCACAATATTGTTGAAGAATTGAGTAAAGCCTTGCTTAATGGCCTTCAGCAGATTTTTGAGGAAACCTATCGGATCGTGTTTGATCATTTCATAGGCCTGCATGGCTTTGACGATGATGTTATTGATCAGATCGATCGGGAAGCTCATGATCTGCATAATCACCTCGATCACGATCTTGATGATCTCGATCACAAAGGCGATCAAACGTCCTATCGGCTCGCCGAACCTGGCGATGATACGGTGGAAGGCGTCTATCGGGTGAACTAAGTCATTCAGGCTGAAGGAATGCCACAGGTCGATAAACATCTGTATGATCGAATGCGGTGTCATGTTCAGCCTCGCGACGGCAGCATCGATACGCTGTGTAGTGCGGTCGATAGCGCCTGATTCTTTCATTTGGTTGAACTGCTCTTCACCACCGTCCATCAGGCTCATAAAACCGTGGATTATGTTTTCCACATTGCGCGGTACAGATGCATGAGTAAATGGATCTTCGCCTATGATCACCGTAACCAGGAAGTACCCCCTTACCGTTCTCGCCCAGTTGGACAGGCGCACCAGCAGCACTTCCTTGATGAACCGCAATATGGCTGCGCCTACTTCGCTTACAAAATCCCACACCTGCCGTATCGGCGGCGCAAAGGTTTCGTATATCCGGTTAAAGGTATCGATCGGGTGCATCAGGCTTTCGATCGACACATAGTCCCATATACTGGCTATGCCCCGTTTGATCTGTTCATAGGCTCCGCTGAACACAGCGATGCCGCGATCGATATAATCGGCTACCTTTTTAAAGCTGCCCGTATCCTGCATCTGACGCCGCTGCTCACGCCCGGTTTCGCCACCTAACTCCAGCAACGCATTTAGTATGTTGGTCCCGTTTCGTGCAACCGCCTCGCCCGTTATGGGGTCTTCACCCAGGATCACCGTGAGCAACGGGTACGCCGTAGTATGATCGCGCACGAATAAAACTAACTGGTTAAGCAGGAATCGTTTAACAATGGCCAGTAATTCGGTCGCGGCGTTTTCAGCAAAGGTGACGATGCGGGAGATCGTATTGTGGATAAGGTTACCTATGCGCTCAAAAACGGCCTGTGGGTGGGCAAGATCTGACAGCGACAGGCTATCCCAGAAGTTTACCACATCGTTTTCAATGCCGTGAACCATGGATACCAAGTTATTGATCTGCCTGTCAACCCACGCTTCGGCCTCGGTAAGCGCGCCAAGCTCCTCAAGCTTATCGTGCAGCATCTGGCCGCCCGGCATAATATCAAAGGCAGCCTCTATAAAGTTATGTCCGTTTCGATCGACGTGTTCACTGGTTATCGGGTCTTCGCCAAGCACTACACGAAGCGCCTTGTAACCCGGTATAGCCATGGCGAAATCACGGGCCTCGCCGAGCAGCAGCCGTTTGCCTGCCTCCAAACCGTCCTTTACATAGTCGATAGCTGAGTTGACCACCGATAATGCGCTGTCGAACCACGAGCGCTGAACAGATCGTTTATCGATCCTGAGCTGCACCTGCGGAACGCCTTCACCCCCATCCTGTTCATTCCCATTATCCGCCTTACGCTGTATCTCACGGGTTGATGACGCTTCAGGCTCACTGTCTTTAAGCTGTTCTTCTTCCTGATGTTCTGCTTCTTCTTTGGCCTGGACCGGTGGACCGGTGTTCCGAACAAGGTCCCCTTTAGCATTAACGCTCCAGTTACTTAGCTCAGGCTTGGCCTGAACCTGGGTTTCGGAAGTACTTTCCGTATGTTCATTTTCCGCAGCATCCGGATCCTCCATCCTGTCGACATGGAACAGCTCCTCCCTTAGCTCTTTTAAAGTTTTCGGCTTTTCTTCCGGTGACGTTTCGCCGCTTCCCAACTGGCCGTTCATCATCATCAGCGGGTCGAAGAACGCGGTCCAATCGCTTCGCGGATTATCCTTAACCTGTATCTGCGCGCCCAGGTTGTTTTCGCCCGATGTATTGCCATTCACAGTGGTTACGGTGTCTCCACTCGCCTTTTCGACCAAAGCGTAGTGCGAGAACCTGTTGCGATAAGCAATATCCCCGGCTTTTGGTGTGTATCCAGGCGGATATGCGGCATTCAGATCGACCGCCGAAGGACCTCCGATGATCCATCTTCTCAAGGGTACACCTCCTTTATGCAGGGCCCAGAACGCAAAAATGCCGCACCAGCTTGGCATTGCATCACGTGAGTATGGCCCGGCTGCCGGACGCGGATTTGCCGGCGGCAAAGCATTACTGATATTCCTTTTCCTTTTGATATCTCCCTCGGATACCGATCCGGGTGTGCCCGGCTGGCCTTCGGGAATGACTTTGTCTTCGCCCAATGTGGTTTTGAAGTATTCGACTAATCGCTGCCAGCCCGTGCGGTTTCCGTCAGGACCCGGCTGATCGGCGTTTACTTTGCCCACTTCGCCTTTTGCTTTGGCAACTGCGTTGTTGAGCTGGGACGGTACCGGCCTGTCGGAGGCCAGGCGCTGGACGATGGGTTTGCGGAAAACGGCAGCGCCTTGCAAAGGCTGTGTTATGCTGCCTTGCTGTATGGTATGCGTAAGCTCGTGAGCAAGCAAAAGATCGCCCCTTTCACTGCCCGGCTGGAATTTGCCGGCATTGAAGTAAATATCACTCCCATGCGTAAATGCCTGGGCGCTTATACTGTTGCTCAATGTTTCTGCCGATGCGCCGGTGTGTATACGCACATTACTGAAATCTGTACCAAAACGTGCGTTCATGCTCTGCATCGTCGCAGATGGCATAGCGCTGCCACCTCCCTTGCTGGAGGTTAGTGCAGATTCAAAATTGAAGGTTGCGGCCGGCGGACCGCGGCTATTCATCTCCCCGCCCGGACTGCGGCATAAAGGCATTGATTTAAGTGATACAATGCCATCGCTATGGTAGCCCGATGATCCGGCATCGCCGCTGTCTGTCAGGCTATCATCAGAGCTGCTGCGCTGAACAGCCATCAATTTCGGCTGAACCGGCTTACCCTGCTGCTTACATTGCACGGCGGTTATTTGCGGTGTTTCCAGCTTTGGCTGTACTTCTTTTTCATCATCCTCTTTACGCTCCAGTTCTTCACCCCGGTTAGCATTTGCCTCTACCTGTGGTGCTACAGGCTCGGGCATGCGCATGACCTGGTCGGCCACGCGGTCGGCTTCTTTTTCGTGGGGATCGTCAGGGGTGCTGACCGAAAGTTTTGGCTGGATAGCTGCTCCGCTGAAAAAGGCAGGTTTCTCGTTCGAACTAAAAAATGACGGTTCCTCGGCCTTTCTGAAAAAACTGGCCCCGTTTGCCGCTTTTGCAGCAATATGTACAGGTTTAGCCGTTTTTTCAGTACTAGAAAACATGTCAGATCCAATCAACGGTTAGCACGCGGTTCATCCAGGGCTGTTTTATCATGCTGATATTCCAGGGCAGGTATTCAAGCAATACATCCACCGAGGTTTTTTGCACCTTAAGATGACAGGTATCATCTTTGAAAACGAGTTTTCCTTCACGCATTAAAAAAGTGGTCCGAAGACCTTCGACCGAGGTATTCTTCAATATGGCCCAGTTATCGATAACCGATTGCAGCAATTCGTCAGCCGCTTCCCTATCTCCCTGAGTAAGCCGATAAGGCGCAGGTATTCCAAAACCTGGTTCGACTCCGCAAAGCAACTTCGGCAACACCACTTCCAGTTCGGCAAGTGCATCATTTCCGGTAGCCATAAAGTGTAGCAAGGTTATCGCTTTTGCCGTATCGGTGATCTGATTGCCGTCAACAACCCCGGTCTTTTTAAAAAACATGTTCAGATAGGGCGCTACTATAACCAGGCCGCTATTGTTGATGTAGACAGGCTCATTGTCTGGCATGGTATCCTCATCACCAATAACCTCCGCTTTCGGTTCGTCTTCGCTGTTAGTGCTTCCCTTAGTTGTTTTATTACCAAACGTTTCTGCAAGCGCTTCATTCGTCAACAGTCCTTTTGCGGTAACGGCACTTACCTGTTTCACTAATACCGTTGATCTTACAGATATATCGAGTTGGAAAGTTTTAACAAAAACCTCATTGATCTTTTCCGCTGATAGCTGCCCGTAAGAAAGCTGATTATGCAAAATACTTTTGAGAAGTGATCGTTTATACAAATGAGTAATCATCAGCCGACTTTCGGCAGAAATGGAATTGTGCTGAGCTAAAGTATTGTGGTCTTCTTTCCAGGTATTGAAAACTGCATTTTGACCAATCCCCGTCAAAAACTGCAGAAACAGCCAAAACAGCTTTTCATCAAAATCATTGCAAATGCGCAGTATGGCGCCATCATTTCTTAATATCTCAAAAATTGCGCTGCTATTTGCCCGGCTCGACTCATCTTCTATCAGCTTAAGGAGAAACCCATTGAGCTCATTTCTCGAATTGATATTAATAAACCATGGCATAAAACCATTTCGCAGGTAAAACAGCAATATATCAGCCTGCCGTTTTCTAACCGGGGTAGCTTTCCGGCCGGATTGTAAAATGTCAACCTTTTCAGCAAGCTGTTTTTCCAGTTCCCTGATGATCTTTTCGGCGAGCGGCTTATCCAGCTTTTCACCGGCTGTGTCAATGTCACAAACCATTCGGTCGATGGTTATGATCTCGTCGCCGGGATCGTATTTGTCTAACAGATGCTCCAGCGCAGGCAAAAAAACCTTTACAGCGACGTCTTCCGCGGCGTTCCTGGTAATTATGCTGTCTCCTCCACCGTTACATACAAACTGCAGGGATAAGCTGTTTATCGTGTTTTTTTGTTCCACCTGCTTTTATCGATAACCTTTTACCCCTGGAGCATTTGAAGAACTTTTTGCAATAGTGCGAGGTATAGCGGTTTTGTTGTCTTTTCATTCGAGCTGTTTAACCGGGCTATCTCAGTATTTAAATCGGTTTTAAGCCTGGTTATCTGCGCCGAAGCCGCCGTCAACTGGCTCTTTTGCGTAGCTGTAAGCGTACTTGAGTTAAGCATAGCGGCAAGACTCCTGCAAAATACCTGTAACCTATTCAGCGGATCAATCATAGGTAATTTTGATGTATTGGTGCCTGCATCGGGCGTTTGGAAACAACCTATATGCTCGATCAGTTCCGTCAGAATATCAACCAGGGCAACAATCAGGGTTGCATACTGGGTCGATTGTTGCAGCAAACTGGTTAACGTTGCTATCCAGGACGATAACAAGGATACCGTATTAGCCTGTACGAACTGGTCGGTTTGTGCAGGTTCAGCCAGGCCATCCGCCGGGCCTATTTGCTTGAAGAAAGCAAGCATCTGGTTATAACTGCTCTGTATTACCTGGATAAAGGCCTGGATATTTTTAGGATCGACATCTTTTAAGCCGGAAAACTCTGTCTGAATGCTCGCTACCGTTATGCATGGCTTTATGGTATCCTGGCCTACAACCGTAACCGATATAGTTTTGCTTGCAGTACATACGCCCCC
>DASZWG010000090.1:0-5829 GCA_035546675.1 Mucilaginibacter sp.
TCAACACGGGTTTGCGAAAAAACTTTAACGACTTTGTGAACGAATTCAGGATACAGGATGTTACCCGGAAAATGAAGGATCCCGCGTACGACCGGATCACGCTTTTGGGTATTGCGTACGATTGCGGGTTCAACTCAAAAACCACATTTAACCGCGCCTTTAAACAAATAACCGGCGAAAGCCCGGCGGAATATAAGGCCCAACTGAAAAAAGAGCGACCAAATCATGATTTGGAACCTGTTTCGGGGTCTGCAGCGATAATTTCGCGTCACAATTCCATCCCCGCATGGTCTTGTGAGCAATTAAATCGCAAATATATGTTTCGCAATTACTTAAAGATCGCCTGGCGCAATATGCTGTACAACAAAGGTTACAGCGCGCTGAACATTGCCGGCCTGGCCGCCGGTATGGCCGTAGCGCTGCTGATCGGTTTATGGGTGGCCGATCAATATTCCTATGACCGTTTTTTGCCCGATTACCAACGATTGTACCAGGTTGAAATGAACCTGACCTCGCAGCACGACGGTACACATACGCAGACATCCATCGCGCTGCCGCTGGTTAAGGTTTTGCGGGAGGAAATACCCGGCATAAAGTATGTGGCCGAGGCTGACAACATCGGCAAGACGAACCACGACCTTTTGGTGGGCGATAAAAAGTTTTACCTGGAAGGAGGAGCAGCCGGGGCGGATTTCTTTAAAATATTCCAGTATCCCTTTATCGAAGGCAATGGCAAATCAGCCTTAAAGGATATCTATTCCATCGTTTTGACCCAATCGACCGCTAAATCCTTATTTGGCGATGCCGACCCGATGGGAAAAATGGTGCGTTTCGATGATTCGCAGGATATGAAGGTGACCGGCGTTATTAAGGACATCCCTAAAAACGCCACGCTGCAATTCAATTACCTGGTGCCTTTTGCCTATTCGGAAGCGACCCAGGGCTGGATAAAAGACGGGCGCACCCATTGGACCTATAATTCATTCTCGGCCTACGCGGCGCTGGATCCGGGTGTAAGCTATGCACAAATTGCACCGAAGATCAGGGATATTGTTGAAAAAAGAAGCCCGGAGATGCGGTCGCTGAAGCCCGAAGTGATCATGCACCCTTTAAAGGACTGGCACTTATACAACGATTTTAAAAACGGCAGGATGGCCGGCGGCTTTATTGAATATGTGCGCCTGTTCAGCATCATCGGCATACTGGTACTGGCCATAGCCTGTATCAATTTCATGAACCTGTCGACGGCGCGGTCGGAGAAACGGGCAAGGGAAGTCGGCGTTCGCAAGGCCATCGGTTCGGGTCGCATCGACCTGGTTTACCAGTTCTTGCTCGAATCTTTACTGATAACTTCCATATCGTTCCTGCTGGGTTTGCTTTTTGTTCAGTTGGCCCTGCCGCCGTTCAATGCCTTAACCGGCTCCTACACCCGCATTCCTTATGGCAGCATTGGTTTTTGGGGTATCATGATAGCATTCGTGCTGCTCACCGGCTTAGCGGCCGGAAGCAGGCCCGCCTTTTACCTGTCCTCGTTCAACCCGGTTAAGGTGCTCAAAGGCAGTATCCAGGCGGGCAAGGCCGCGTCGTTACCGCGTAAGATACTGGTGGTGATACAATTCACCTGTTCGGTTGCATTGATCATCGGCACGGTGATCGTTTACCAGCAAATCCAATATGTTAAAAACCGTCCGACCGGTTATAACGCCGACAGGCTGGTGATGACGGATATGAACGGCGATCTTTACCAGCATTACGATGCCTTAAGGAACGACCTGCTTTCGTCGGGGCTTGTTGAAAGCGTGGCATCGTCCACCTCGCCTGCGACGCAGGTGTACAGTCATTTTTCATTGGAGAAATGGCCGGGTAAAAATGCGGGCGACGAAAATGTGAATATCGGCGCTATCTGGGTATCCAATGACTATTTTAAAACCCTGGGGATGACGATGGCAGCCGGGCGGGAGTTTTCGGACGACTGGAAAAATGATTCGCTTAACGTAATCGTTAACGAGGCCACTGTAAGGCGCATCGGGCTTAAAAATCCCGTAGGTCAACTAATATCGTGGAATGGCAGCGACAAGCCGGTAAGGATCATCGGCGTGGTAAAGGATGCGCTGATGGAATCGCCTTACAAACCCGTCGAACCCGCGATCTTCGGGCATAGCCCCTCCGGGTTCGTGATCACCTACCGGCTGGCGAAAAATGTGAATGCGCATACCGCGATAGATAAGATCGGAAAAATATTTGAAAAGTATAACCCGGCCTACCCCTACCTGTATAAGTTTGTGGATGACGAATATGCACACAAGTTCAGCCTTGAAGTGCTGGTGGGCAAACTGGCGGGCGTGTTCGCCGGGCTGGCCATTTTTATATCCTGCCTCGGGCTGTTCGGGCTTGCCGCTTACGTTGCCGAACAGCGCACCAAAGAGATCGGTATCCGCAAGGTACTGGGCGCATCTGTAGCGCAGGTGTGGATGCTGCTCTCGCGCGATTTTGTGGTACTGGTAATCATCAGTTGCATTATCGCTTCGCCGGTTGCGCTTTATTTCCTCAGGCACTGGCTCGAAACTTATGATTACCACATCGGCATCGGCGTTGGCGTGTTCATCGTCTCGGGCATGGCGGCCGTCGCCATTACCCTGCTTACGGTCAGTTTCCAGGCCATTAAAGCCGCGCTGGCCAACCCGGTTAAAAGTTTGAGGAGCGAGTAATGATTAAAACATGATGTCATGCCGTCCTGATAGCTATCGGGACGGCCCAGCTTAGGGCAGCAAAAGAAAAGCGAATTGTCGGATGGCAATTCGCTTTTCGCATTTTGATCATTTGGGTTATTTATCGCCTGCAAACGCAACCTTATGCCCCCAACAGGGACAAAATAATATCGAAAACTTCCCGGAATTGGCAGAATATCAGTATATTGAGTCCGCACAGTTAAAAAAAATGCAAAAAAAGTTCTAAATTTAACAACCAGTGCTTTGATCATGCCTATATTCATGGATGTTCATATCGTTCCCGGCGTAAAAGCAATAGACGTTGCACAGGCGCACCATTTGGACTTGCTGCACCAACAGGAATTTGGCTGCAAAGCGATGACCTATTGGGTCGATGAAACGCGTGAAAGTATTTTCTGCCTGGTCGACGCTCCTGATAAGCACGCGGTGGAGGAGATGCATAATAAAGCGCACGGCCTGATCCCGAACAAGGTCATTGAAGTGAACGGCAACCTGGTTGAAGCTTTCCTGGGGCGTATCTATGACCCTGCGGATGCACAAATCTCAAATGATGGCCTGAAAGTTTTTGCCGATCCTTCGTTCAGGATCTTACTGGTTACAAAAACTGCCGATCCCGTTTTATTAAAACATGAGCTGGGAGATGAAAAAGCAGGCGAATTATTAAACGCACATATCAGCATTATCAGGAAAAATATTTTTGAATGCGGAGGAAGGGAAGTTGAACATGAAGGAAACGGTTTTGTTGTTTCATTTTCGTCGGCTTCCAAAGCTGTGGCATGTGCGTTAGCTGTCCGAAAAGAAATGCCGGATACTATTTCAAGTCAGCTTGATCTTCGGCTGGCAGTGGATGCGGGCGAGCCGGTTGAACACAGCGAATACCTGTTTGGCGATACCATTCAGTTCGCATCGAATATGTGCCAAATCGCAAAAGAAGGGAAGATCGCTATTACATCGCCGGTAAAAGAATTGATAGCGGATGACCTTTTTCAAAAAGAGCGAAAATATATCCTGAACCTTTTGCCGCATGATGAGCATTTATTGAAATTGCTTTTCACCAAACTGGAAGAGAACTGGCAGAATGCGGATTTCGATATGACGGAATACTGTAGCGCAACGGCCATGAGCAGTTCGCAATTATACCGGAAAACAATAGCTCTTACGGGCCTGCCGCCAAATTCGCTTCTGAAAGATTTCAGGCTGCAGAAAGCAAAAGACATGATGAGGAAACTATCTTACAATATCGCACAGATAACGTTTGATTCGGGCTTTACCAGCGCTTCTTATTTCACCAAATGTTTTAAAAAGAAATACGGCCTTTTGCCAATGACCTATCTCGAATTACTCCATTGAGAACCCTTCTGCGGTTAAATTTTACCACTTATTGATGGATTTGTTTCATAAGGTTTACCATTTATTGATGGATTTGTTATAGCCCTCCGCTACGTGCCGGCAGTAACTTAGGTTATTCGTTCACCATTAAATCTTAAAACCATGAAAAGTATCAGAAACAGCGTTCTGCTCCTTGCCATTGTCCTGTTAACCGGTATGACCGCAATGGCACAAACAAAAACAACCAATAACAATACATCCACAACATCCAATTCAACAAAAATGAAAACTTACCTCATCGAAAGGGATATCCCTAATGCGGGCAAATTGACGCCTGAACAGTTAAAAGCAATTTCACAAAAATCATGCAGCGTGCTGCAGCACATGGGTCCCAAAATTCAATGGATACAGAGCTATGTAACCGGCGATAAGATATTCTGCGTGTATAAAGCGGAGAATGAAGACCTCATCCGCGAACATGCCAAAGAAGGCGGGTTTCCGGCCAATGTGATCACAGAAGTTTCAACGATTATCAGTCCGGCAACTGCCACGCAGTAATGTAAAGCGCAGAAACAATTTATTAAAAACCCGCGCAATGCGGGTTTTTTTGTGCCTCCTACTGGTTAAAATCTTCCGAAGGGTGATTTAAGAGCGCTGCGCTTAACTCTTAAACCAGTTGAGATGAAGCAATCTCAATTATAAACCATCATAAAACGCTGCTGTTCGAAGCCTCTGACTTCGAACGGATAACTTGGTAGTCTCCTCTCCAGACTACCGGCATAATGGTCCGTAGTCTCCCGACTACGGACAGCGGTGGAGGACGCTTGCGAGAGCGAGGGGTATTCTTTCGTTACACAGAACAACAAGATTGATAACTCCTTAACTTTACAAACAAATTGTATATGGATAGTGAAGACCCAATTAAGCGGAACGAAAAAGGTGATATCGAACTTGATGATTTCAAGGTTGATTGGAAACAAATAAACAAATCCCGTTACACGTACGTTTTTAAGTTTTTTGATAGTGAAATAGAGCACTATAAACCCTACTTTGATCTTTTCAGTAAATCAGAAGCACGTGAGGGCAAAGCCAAAAATGATCCTGATTATTTCGAAGCTCATTTATACAAAACGCCGGATAAGCCACCTTTCGATTTTTACATTCATTATAATAATTGGCAACTTGAGTTAATGCTTCAATTTTTTAAAGAGGTATTTGAAGAACGAGCCTTTATTGACGGTCATATTCCCTCGCATAAGTATTATAGGTTAATACTTCCAAAAACTCTATATTATGAGATTGTGTCTTTTATAAATGAATTTGAACTGCTGCCTATAAAAGACTTAATCTGCGAACTCATCGCTATCGCCCAAGATAAATACACTGAACATATAGCTTTCTGGGAACGTGTTGAAAATCAAAGGCTTTTGAATACTGCGGCAAAAGAAGCTGAAAAAACTAAGAAAGTCATCGAAAAGATCAATTATGAAAGTTGGGTTCGTTGCGATAATGGACATAAACAACCCCCAAGGCTGAAACAAATTGCTTTTGTGTTTAATGATGAAACAATCAAGATTGAACATTCATGGATTGCAGGGGAATTTATTGAACATTTTAAGAAATATTATAATGATTTGCCTCTTAAAAATTGGCGCAAAGAGTTAGACCGTTATCACGAACATTTTGAAGATAATATTAACAAAGGTCACTTCAAATATAAACTCGCCAAATCTTTTTATAATCTACTTATCGGATCAGGGCTGTTTAAGGT
>DASZWG010000091.1:0-3914 GCA_035546675.1 Mucilaginibacter sp.
GTTAACCCGTTTTGGTAACAATTAATACAAAGCTATGGATTACAATTTTTTTATTGGGATCGATGTATCCAAAATGACCCTCGATTTTGCGGTCTTTAAAGGCAAGGACTTACTTCTTAGCTGGACCGGTGAGAATGATGAATGCGGTATCAAAAAGTTCTGGGCACAGCTAAAAACACAACCAGGGTTTTGTGTAAATGAGGCCCTGTTCTGCATGGAGCACACAGGCATTTACAACCAGCATTTGTTAAGCTTTTTGTATTCAAAAAAAGCATGTGTCTGCCTGGAGGCCGCTGTGCATATTAAACTATCATCCGGCTTACAGCGAGGGAAGAACGATCAGATTGACGCTGTACGTATTGCACAATATGCTTATAAAAATTGCACCGAATTACGCCTTTGGCAACCCAAACGGCAAGTTATTCAGCAACTGAAACATCTTTCCGTGCTGCGCAACAGAATGATCAGCGCCCGTAAACAATTGACGGTCGCTATCAATGAAACCATCAGCTTCGATAAAGCAGCGGCCGGAGAATGCAGGAAACTATGCAAAGCATCCTTGAAATCCTTAGAGCAGGATATTGCGCGTATTGAAGCAAAGATAGATCAGGTCATAGCAGCTGATCTTGAGTTAAAGAGATTGTTTTCGGTAGTGACCTCTGTTGCGGGTATCGGTAGAATAACGGCGGCGGAAATAATTATCAGCACGAATGAGTTTAAAGACATTACAGATCCGGCAAAGTTTGCTTGCTATTCGGGGGTGGCACCATTTGAGCACTCTTCCGGCTCAAGCATACGAGGGAAATCCAGGGTGTCTCATAAAGCTAACAAAACCATGAAAAGTCTACTGCACATGGCAGCGCTGGTGGCGATCAATCACAACACGGATATAAAAGCCTACTATCAAAGAAAAGTTGAACAGAAAAAGAATAAAATGTTGGTTATTAACGCGGTTAGAAATAAATTGATCTGGAGAGTTTTCGCTTGTGTCAAAAACAATCGGCTATATCAAAAAAACTATCAAACAGCTATTGTTTAAATCATAGAAATCGCCAGGCCGGTAATGTTCAGCGCACTGTAAACCTTGTTATGCAGCATATTGCGCCACGCGATCTTAAGATAATTTTTTATCATGATCTTTAGTTCATTAGTAGCCTCGCCTATTGGGGAAACTTACTCGCTCCTCAAACTCTTCACCGGGTTCATCAGCGCTGCCTTCACAGCCTGGTAACTCACGGTTGTCAGTGCGATCAGCATAGCTGTAACGCCTGCTGCTGCAAACACTACCCAGTTAATATTTATCTTGTACTGGTAGCTGTTAAGCCATTTGTGCAAAGCCCAGAATGCAACGGGGAATGCAACGATGCAGGCTATGCCGACCAGCTTCAGAAAATCTTTGGAAAGCAGGGCCACTAAACCGGATATGGAGGCTCCCAATACCTTGCGGATCCCGATCTCTTTAATACGGCGTTCGGCGGTATAGGCAGCAAGGCCGAACAGCCCCAGGCAGGAGATAAAGATGGCCAGCGCGGCAAATACGCCCGCCAGTTTACCGGTTAGAGTTTCTGTTTTGAATAACTGGTTAAAGTCATCATCAACAAACGCGTATTCAAACGGATATCCCGGATAGTCTCTTTTTACTATGGCGCCGGTTTTTGCAAGCGCGTCCTGGATATTAATACCCGGTTTAAAACGAATCGTTAAAACACCGTCACCGGAAGGATGATTGTACAACAGCAGTGGTCCGGCTGAGCCGTACATATCGTTATAAAGGTAGTCTTTCAGTACGCCGATGATCTGCCAGGCTTTTTTATTACCGTCCCTGATGATTCCCCCTACCCGGCCTTCTTGGCCCATCTGCCGGGCGAAGGCTTCATTGATGATTACGTTGCTGCTGTCTGCTGCAGCGTTGGAACTAAAATCGCGGCCGGCTGCTAATTTTAAACCCATGGTTGAAATGAACTGCGAACTCACATTCTCCCAGGATATAAGCGGGTTCTTTGAAGCGTCTTTACCTTCCCACGAATAATTATCGGTATTGCTTCCTATTTCCAAAGCGATGTTATCGCTTAATGCTGCGTTTTCGACAATACCTGATTGTTTCAGATCGTTATAAACCACTGGAAAATGATCTGCCTGGTTACCCTGTAAATACATATAAACCAAGTCGTTTTTGTCATATCCCAGGTTTCGGTTCTTGACATGCTGAATTTGCTGATAAATGATCACTGTGCTGATGATCAGAATGATGGAAACTGAGAATTGGATCACCACCAGGCTCTGGCGGATAAACCCTGCTCCTGCAGAAGATTTGATCTTCAAATTTTTCAGGACAGAGATCGGGTTGAACGATGAAAGGTAAAATGCCGGGTAGCTTCCCGCCAGCAGGCCGGTGATTAAACCGATAGCCATCAAATAGATCAGATGAGCCGGCTGCAGGATATCAACCGTCAGCTCTTTCTGAACCAATGTATTGAACGAGGGCAAAGCAAGGTAAATTATTCCTACTGCGATCAGTACTGATATAAACGACATGATAACTGCTTCACTGATGAATTGAGCGATCAGTTTGCCCTTACCTGCTCCCATTACTTTACGTACACCTACTTCTTTTGCCCGCTGCTCAGAACGCGCGGTAGAGAGGTTCATGAAATTCATACAGGCGATCAGTAAGATGATCCAGGCTATAAACGAGAATAAGCGCACATAGGTAATGCGACCGCCGTCTATCTTCCCATCTGTAAAATGATTATACAGGTTCCAGTCGTTCATCGAATAAAGCCAGCATACAGTAGTATTATCAGGCTGGGTTTTGGAAGCGATATAATGTGCCAGTTTCCGGTTTATGGCGGCCACGCTGGCATTCGGCTCCAGTTCAACCAAAGTGCGCACCCAGTTGGCTCCCCACACGGTCATCCAGGGTTGTTTATGGTCGATATTCGCCAAAGGGATAAGCCACTGGAACTGGTAAGTAGAATTTTTGGGCAGATCTTTAAATACGCCGGTCACCAGGTAATCCTGCTGATTATTCACTTTCAGCGCCTTACCCATAGGATCGGCATCGCCAAAAAACTTTTTAGCCATAGTTTCGCTGATAACAACCGAGTTGAGTTGCTGAAATGCATTACCGGCAGAACCTTTTACAAAAGGCAGTTCCAGCATGGTGAACAGTTCCGGATCGGCGTAATTACCCTTTTCTGTGATCACTTTATCGCCAAGAGAGAATAACTGCCCCTCGTCGCCAGACATCCTGGCCACATTCTTTATACCGGGTATCTCTGCTTTCATGGCTTTAGCCATAGGACCCGGAGTGGCGAAAAAGGTGCTCACCTTTCCGTTATAGGTCTGGTTTTCATAGATCTTATAAAGTACATTTCTTTTGGCAAAGTTGTAGTTAAAGGTCACCTCATCCTGTACCCACAGGAATATTAATGACGCGCAGGCAATACCTACAGCCAGGCCTGTAATATTCAGAAAGCTGAACGACCTGTTCTTTAACAGGCTGCGAAACGTGGATTTGAAGTAGTTCTTTATCATGATTTTAGTTCATTGGTTCAAATGTTTGACCCCTCCCAGCCTCCCCCAAGTGGAGGCGCACTACCTATTAAAAAAGTCCTCCCTACCGGGGAGGACCCGATAGCTATCGGGTTAGGTGGGGCTTATTCATTCCTCAGGCTCTTTACCGGGTTTGCTATAGCTGCTTTTATCGCTTTATATCCAACGGTGAACCATGCCAGCAACAGCGAAGCTGCTATTGCGATCACGAATACATCGGCGCCGATCGGTATCCGGTAAACAAAATGCTGCAGCCACCCTTTCATCATAAACCATCCTACAGGAACAGCGATGACAAATGCTACAGCGATCAGCACAATAAATTCTTTCGAGAACAGGAATACGATATTACCAACCGA
>DASZWG010000092.1:0-6003 GCA_035546675.1 Mucilaginibacter sp.
TATCAACAGTTCAGTTCAGCCTGATATTATTTTGCTCGATATTATGCTGACTTCGGGCAGCAGCTTAGGTTCGATCCACAAGATCAAACAGCTTTTCCCGTATGCGCATATCGTCATACTTTCGGCCATCGAAGATCCCGAAGCATCGCATACCGCTTTTAATAACGGGGCAAAAGGATTTTTACTGAAATCGAGCAGCTCCGATTTTATTAAGGACGCCCTGATCAAAACCTATGAAGGCGGGACGCCGCTATCGCCGCAGATCGTAAATCACCTGATCGACTTCAAAGGGCCGCGCGACCTGGCCGATATTGCCCCCGAACTAACCAAAAGAGAGCTCGATCTGTGTAACCTTGCTGTTACCGGAATGTCGAACAAAATGATCGCATCAACCATGAACATTGCCTTCTTTACGGTCAACCAGCACCTCAAGCATATTTATAAGAAACTGAATATCAATTCCAAAACCGAGCTGATCTCTTACATCATGCGATCGTAGAATGCTTTTCTCCGTCAGTTCGTAAGTCTCCGGTTTTATCGTCGGGCGCATCTTTTATAAAAATTACATAAAGTATTTGCGGCTTTTGTTAATGTAATTTATAAATTAGCTAACCCAATTATAAGTGTCATTTAAACACCAAACTCCCATGAAACTCAAACCGCAATTTGGGCTTGTTCTTGTTGTGTTTCTCATCAGCCTGTTCTCTTTTACCGCACATGCGCAGCAATACCCGTTGGGCATATTCGACAGCCAGTCGGACGTAGGCCCTGTAAAGCATCCGGGCAGCGCCGTCTACGACCCATCCATGCAGCAATATACCATCACCGGTTCCGGTACCAACATCTGGGGTACGCACGATGAGTTCCATTATGTGTGGAAGAAAATGAAGGGCGACTTCATTCTCAGGGCCAATGTGGCCTTTATCGGGAAAGGGGTAGAGGAACACCGCAAAATAGGGTGGATGATACGCTCATCGCTCGATACAAACGCTATGCATGTAAGCGCAGCCATTCATGGCAGCGGTTTGGTATCGCTGCAGTTCAGGCGCAAGGCGAGCGGTGTGACAGAAGAAAAACAATTTAAACTGAACGGTGCCGATGTGGTTCAGCTCGAAAGAAGGGGTGGCACCTACATTATGTCGGTAGCGCACAAGGGCGATACATTTGTTACCCAAACGGTCGACAGTCTTGACCTGGGCGATGACGTGTATGTGGGCCTTTTTGTTTGCGCACACAACCCCGACGTAGTAGAAAAAGCCGTTTTCAGCAATGTGCGCATCGTTGAGCCGGCATGGAAGGGTTTGGTGCCTTACCACGATTACCTCGGCAGCACCATACAGATACTCGACCTGGCTACCCAGAACAGCAAAGTAATTTACCAGATACCTAATTCGCTGCAGGCCCCTAACTGGACGAAGGACGGCAAATCGCTGATCTACAACCGCGACGGCCACCTGTATAACTTCGATCTGGCCACGCTGACGCCCACCGAGATCAATACCGGCGTAGCCGACCGCAACAATAACGACCATGTGATATCGTTTGATGGTAAGATGCTTGCCGTAAGCAGCGGCAACGGTCCGCATGGCGCTTCACTGGGCTTTACGGTACCGATAAGCGGCGGAACCGCGACGCAGATCACGCCGACGGGGCCATCTTACATGCATGGTTGGTCGCCCGACGGTAAATACATCGTTTTCTGCGGCGACCGCAACGGAGAATATGATGTGTACCGCATCCCGTCAGGCGGCGGGCCGGAGGTGAGGCTGACCGATGCAAAGGGCCTGGATGACGGACCGGAATACAGCCCCGACGGAAAATATATTTATTTCAACTCGGTGCGCACCGGTACGATGCAGGTATGGCGCATGAAGCCCGATGGCAGCGAGCAGACACAACTCACCAACGATGATTTTAACAACTGGTTCCCCCATGTTTCACCCGACGGTAAATGGCTCGTGTTCATCACGTTCAATAAGGACGAAGTATCGCCCGGCGATCACCCGTTTTACAAGCACGTGTACCTGCGGGTAATGCCGGTTGGCGGCGGACCGATAAAAGTTGTAGCATACCTGTATGGCGGCCAGGGAACGATCAATACCCCATCGTGGGCGCCCGACAGCAAACACCTGGCTTTTGTAAGCAATACGAATTTACTTTTCCCGGTATTCCCGATAGGTAAATAAAGATCAATCAACTAAAAACCATAAAAATGAATACTACACGCAGAAAATTCATCAAAAATACGGCCCTGGTGGCTGCAGGTACAGCCTTGCTGTCTGACAAACTGTTTGCCGCGGTCATGGACCGGCCCAAAAAGATCGAGCGCCTTGGTGTGCAGCTCTATTCGGTACGCACCGCAATGAGCAAGGATCCCAAAGGATCGTTAAAAAAGCTGGCCGATATGGGCTATGTTAACGTAGAACATGCCGGTTATGTGAACGGTAAATTTTACGGCTATACGGCTAAAGATTTCAAAAAGCTGCTGGACGATATGAACCTGCACATGATCAGCGGGCACGTGGTGATGACGGCGAACGATTGGGATGATTCAAAAAAGGATTTTACCGATAAATGGAAAACTACCATCACCGATGCCGCCGAAGCTGGGCAGCGCTACCTGATAAGCCCCTGGCTGGATGAAAGCCTGCGTACGGACATGAATAAGCTCAAATGGTTTATGGATCTGTTCAATAAGTGCGGGGAGCTGTGCCAGCAATCAGGAGTGCAGTTTGGCTACCACAATCACAACTTTGAGTTCAAGACCAAAATCGGCGACGGCGACCTGTACGATTTTATTCTCGCCAATACCGATCCCAAATTAGTTGCCCAGCAGATGGACATCGGCAATATGTATGGTGCCGGCGGAAGGGCGCTCGACCTGATCAAAAAGTATCCCGGCCGCTTCGAGCTGATGCACGTGAAGGATGAGATCAAAAGCAACAGCAACGAAGGTATGGACGGCTACGAAAGCACCATACTGGGTCAGGGCGTGATACCGGTTCACGAGGTAGTGAAGGAAGCCCGTAAAAAAGGCGGCACTTCACAGTTTATCATCGAACAGGAGTCGTACCAGGGCAAGGATCCGTTCGACTGTGTAAAAATTGATTTACAAATGATGAAAAAATGGGGTTTTTAGCCGTATACTGTTAACTTCCCTGCTGGTTAATTGAGTTAACTTAAAAGATAAGACTATTAAGAATTATTTCACGTTTTTTAATTAAACAATATCTGATACATAGCAATAATGCCCGCGACCAGTTTAAGGAATACCCCTTCCCGGGCATGAATAAGCGATTTTCATCACAATAAATGGACAGGCGTACAGCACTAAAAAACCTGGCTTTGGTAATAAGCAGCGCGGCATTGCTGCCCAGGTGTACCGAACACAAGCCGGTGGCTCATTTTTCAAATTTCGATGTCAGTTTGGACCAGCAGGACCTGATAACTGATATGGCCGAAACGATCATCCCCAAAACCAGCACACCCGGAGCCAAAGACCTTAATTTGTATGATTTTGTCATGCTGATGCTGAATGACTGCTCTAAAAAAGATGATCAGAAAGCCTTTTTCAAAGGGCTGGATGAGTTTAACAGCCTCACACAAAAGACATACGGTAAAGCCTTTGCCGATTGCACTCAAAAACAAAAAGTGGATCTGCTGAAAAGTTTTGAGAAGAAGGACAACGGTTATTCGAAAGACCTCAACGCCTTCTTTAATACCGTTAAGGGTTTGACGGTTTTCGGCTACACCGAATCCAAATATTTTATGACGAAAGAAATTGTTTACGAACTGGTGCCCGGCAGGTATAATGCCTGGTTCCCGGTTAAAAATAACAGGGCTGTAAAAAATGGCTAATCTGAATACTGACAGCGTGAAGGACCGTACCTTCGACGCAATTGTGGTAGGCTCGGGTATCAGCGGAGGCTGGGCCGCCAAAGAATTAACGGATAAAGGTCTTAAAGTACTGATGCTGGAACGGGGCCGCGATGTAAAACACATCAAGGACTACCCGACCACCAATATGTATCCCTGGGAGTTTAAGCACCGGGGCGAGCTGACGGAGGCCATAAAAGAGGCTAATCCCATCATAAGCCGTTGCTACGCCTTCAGGGAAGACGCCATGCATTTTTTTGTAAAGGATAACGAGCATCCCTACATACAGGAAAAACCTTTCGACTGGATACGGGGCTATCAGGTAGGCGGCAAGTCGCTGATGTGGGCCCGGCAAACACAGCGCTGGAGCGACTTTGATTTTGAAGGCCCGGCACGCGACGGTTTTGCGGTCGACTGGCCCATACGCTACAAGGATATTGCTCCCTGGTACAGCCATGCGGAAATATTTGCCGGCATATCGGGCAACAGGGACGGTCTGGCCGAACTGCCTGATGGCGAATTCCTGCCCGCTTTCCCGCTGAATGCTGTCGAGGACTATTTCAGCAAGCATGTAAAGTCGCATTATAAGAATCGTTATGTGATCAGCGCCCGTTGTGCACATCTTTCCAAACCCAAACAGATACATTTTGACCAGGGCCGGGCGCAATGTCAGGAGCGCACATTATGCCAGCGCGGCTGCCCGTTCGGAGGATACTTCAGCAGCAATGCGTCAACCATTCCGTGGGCGCTCCGGTCGGGGAAACTGACCCTGCGGCCATTTTCGGTAGTGGAATCGGTCATTTATGACGATAAAAAAGGGAAAGCGACCGGTGTAAGGATCGTTGACACCAATACCAAACAAAGTGAAGAGTTTTATGCCCGCATCATATTTGTGAATGGCTCGTGCCTCAATACCAACCTGATCCTGCTGAATTCGAAGTCGAACCGTTTCCCCAATGGTTTGGGTAACGACAGCGGCGTACTGGGCAAGTATGTAGCGTTCCATAATTATTCGGCTCATATCAGCGCCGAGGTAGAAGGATTTGAAGAATGGGCCACGGACGGACGCAACCCTGCCGGCGGCGGTTATATCCCGCGTTTCAGGAATGTATTCAAACAGGAGACGGACTTTCTGCGCGGATACGCCTCGGGATTGTATGCTTTTCGCGGTTATAAACATAATTACCAGGGTATTGGCGAAGATTTTAAGGCTGGTTTATCTTCAAAGGAATACGGATCGTGGCATATCGGTTCGCACCTGATGGGCGAGACCATTCCCAAAGCGACCAATTTTGTGACGCTCGACCCGGATAAAAAGGATGCATGGGGCGTTCCGATGCTCAGAGTTTCGGTCGACTATGACGACAATGATGAAAAGATGAAGAAGGATTACCTGGATCAGCTTTCTGAAATGTTTACCAGCGCCGGTTTCAAAAATATCAGGCCCGAAAGCAATCACCAGGCGCCGGGCCTCGACATCCATGAAATGGGCGGCGTTCGGATGGGTCATGATCCCAAAACATCGATGCTGAATAAATGGAACCAGCTGCACTTATGTGATAATGTGTTTGTAACGGATGGCGCCCAGATGACGTCTACATCATGTCAGAATCCTTCGCTCACCTACATGGCTTTGACAGCCCGCGCTGCCGACTACGCCGTAAGCGAAATGAAAAAAGGGAATATTTGATGCTTTTACCATTGAAAAACGTTTATACAAATTCCCTTAAAAATGCCTTTGGAATAATGAAAAGGCCGTATTGTGTTAAAAAAACACAATGACAATATTTGAACGGAACTATTTTTTATACATTAGACGCAAAACCAAATTAAACTAAATTTTCACTTACAAAATGTCAACTAACACATACGATGCGATCGTGATCGGGTCGGGCATCAGCGGGGGCTGGGCCGCCAAAGAACTGACCGAAAAGGGTCTGAAAACGATCATGCTGGAGAGAGGGCGTAACATAGTCCATGTAAAAGATTATGTGAACGCTAATAAAGCGCCCTGGGAATTTCCGCACCGCGGCGGCAGGACCGTACAGATGGAGAAAGATTACCCGGTACTGAAAAGGGATTACCCGCTGAACGAAACCAACCTGGATTACTGGGTGGATGAAAAGA
>DASZWG010000093.1:0-2318 GCA_035546675.1 Mucilaginibacter sp.
ATTACGGTCTCGGTGCGCTGGCATTATTCTTTATTCTCCGGTACTTCAATATTTACGGCGATCCGGCTTATGGCGATCCGGCGCCATGGTCGCCGCAAAAAACAACGGCGCTCAGCATTATATCCTTTTTCAATGTGACCAAGTACCCGCCCTCGCTCATTTATACTTGTATGACCGTAGGCACCGCGCTGATCATTCTTTCGCGGACAGAGAAGATCAGCAACAAGTTTATGTCGATACTGATCGTTTACGGTAATGTTCCTTTCTTTTATTACGTATGCCACTGGTATCTGATCAAGCTGATCAATATCATCGTATTCTTTGCTTCGGGCTACAGTACGAGCCAGATCGTTAATCCGCACGCTATGCCCGCTATCTTCCAGCCGGACGGCTTTGGCTTCAACTTATTCGGGGTTTATGTGATATGGATCATTGTGATCTCAGCACTGTATTTCCCCTGCCGCTGGTACAGCAAATACAAACGAACGCATTACTATTGGTGGCTTAGTTACTTATAAAAGGTCAGACGTACTGTTCGACGGCCTGGCGAAGCGGGCCCGCCTGCATTACACCGCTTTGGCGCCATTTGGCTTCGCCTTTTTTGAAGATCATCAGCGTGGGTACGCTTTGGATGCGGTAAGCTTCGGCAACGGACGGGTTTTTATCGATATCTATCTTCAGGATGGTCACTTTATCGCCCATTTTGTCCTTAACGTCTTTCAGGATGGGAGGCATCATTTTGCAGGGGCCGCACCATTCGGCCGAGAAATCGATCAGAACCGGCTTTTCCGAATTAATGATCTCGCTAAAGTTCGCCATAGTTTTTTCAGTAACAACAGTTATAAAGAGTTATTGTTGCAATTAAACGGTCCTAACTAATTCAACCAGTCTAACCAATACAACTAATATAACTAAATCTCAATTCATCTTTTTCGGTCTTTCGGGCAGCGGCTTGAAATAATTGTTATCGGTCAGCCAGTCGGTAAGCCGCTGCGGCCAGGTATTCACCGCCCGTAGTTTAGAACGGTTGCCCATATTAAAGCCATGGTCGCCGCGTTCCAGGATATGCGCTTCGACCGGAACTTTAGCCGCACGGTAGCCTTCAAGCAGTTTCATTACCGACGGCGAACAGCACACATCATCGTCGGCCGCCAGCAGGAAGGCAGGAGGCGCATCGGCCGGAACGGTATCCGGGATAAACAGCGGACCAGGATAGATCTGGATAATAAAATCGGGCTTGTCGCTTACCCTGTCGATAGGATCGGGTGCATTCGGATCGCCCTCATGCGGACCGAAAGTGACCATATCCACCACCTCGCCGCCGGCCGAAAAACCCATCATGCCGATGCGGTTCGGATCGATGCCCCATTCTGCAGCCCGGCTGCGTACCAGGCGCATGGCGCGCTCACCATCCTGCCGGGCGTGCACTTCGATTTTATAAGGCGAATTGGTGTCGCGGGCAAGCCGGTATTTGAGCACGAAAACCGCTACACCCTGTTCGCTCAGGTATTTTGCGGGATCGATCCCCTCGGCGTTAAATACCAATAACCTGTGGCCGCCACCCGGGCATACCACTACGGCCGAACCATTGGCTTTATCCTTTGGCGGCAGGAAAACCGTAAGCGAGGGATTATTAATGTTCTTTACCCAATAGTCTTTGGCTTGCTCCGGTACATCCTTCAGCTTCTCAAAACCGGGTGCGCCGTTCTTCCATAAATGAATCACGAATGGCTCCTGCGCAAAAGCCGTGAAGGGCAGGAACAGGATAAGGAATAATAGTTTTTTCATCATTTGTTTTTAGAGGTTATTTCCCGATCATGGATGGTTCAAAAATGTTTTTATCAATCGGACCGCCCGCTACCACGTTATGGTATTTTTCGATCTGTGCCACATGGTCGTTGATGTAAAATTTGCAGAGCGTCTCGCTCCAGGCCCCGTTAAGCGCCACCTGGTCCTCAAAAGTACCTTCCTCCTTAGTGCCGTTATCGTATTTGATAAAGCGTACTGCCACCAGCTTATCCTTATCGATCCAAAGCTGGTTTACTTTTTCATCAGCATTATCTGCTCCGATCACGTAAGCCGGTTTACCCTTCCAGGTGTCTTCATGAAACTTTGAAAGATCGTAGTTCAATTCCCTGAAATGCGAAAGCACCTGGTCAAACGGCACAAAGTACAGCCCGCCCAGGAAAAAGATCAACTCGTTCTCATTTCTGATCGAGCGCACCAGCTTATTGTTCTTAATCACATAGGTCGAGTCACCCCTGAAGATCACACCATTACCGCTTTGGGGGATCTCAAAGTCGATACGCAGCTTATCG
>DASZWG010000094.1:0-2565 GCA_035546675.1 Mucilaginibacter sp.
TCGGGCTGGGTCAGCTTCCAGGTATCATAAGTACGGTACAGTTCCGGTACGCACTGAAAACCGCCCATGCTTTCGTCTTTCTGGTCGGCCAGGGCCAGCACGCCCTGTACATTCACGGGTTTCGTCTCCGGGTCATAGTCCCAATGGATAAAGCCTTTATACTCAAACCCGGGCCTGATGGGAAAATTCAGGTTAGCCCGGTCGATGGTCACCCAAAGCTTTTCCGTTCCCCAAACATCCGCAAACGCCTGGTACACTCTCGGGTACTGGCGGTTATCCCATAGGTACTGCTGGTTGTATATTTCCACCATGCCGGTGTTGTTCAGTTCGGTCATCTGCATCTTCGCATTGGGCCGCCTGTACCAGCTTTCGATATCGTTAGGGTCTTTATCCTCATATTGCCACAGGTAATCGGCCAGGCGTTTTGCCTGCTCCCGCGGTACGGCGTTTTTGATCACTACATAGCCGTTATCGATCCAGAATTTCCAATCATTTTCAGTCAGCACCTGCAGCGGTTTACCGTTGCTGCGGTCGTTCAGCTTCATCACGCTCGATTTGGCAGTCGATGGATTGCCAGGGATCTCTTTATGGGCATTTTCGGGGCTCATGGTCATGGTCATAGTTGCCATTGTTCTGTTCTCTGTCTTCATGTTCAATTGGTTTAATGATTCAAAGGTATCGTACCAGTCAGGGACGTTTATCCTTTACACTGACCAATATTTGCTCTGTATTGACCTTAATTGTAATTTTATACCTTCCAATTATGCAATGAACGAGATACAGCTCGAAAAAGTGGATTTTGAACCGGGAAGATCATTCAAGCTTTTCTCGCCGCGGCTGCGCAATACCTTTTTGTGGCACTACCACCCCGAAACAGAACTGGTGTATGTCGAAGCCGACGCCGGCATACGCCATGTCGGTTCGCATATTTCGGGTTATACCCAAAGCGACCTGGTGCTGATCGGCGGTAATATACCGCATCTGAATTTTGACTATCGTCTGCGCAGCGACTATCACCAGGTGGTGATCCAGTTGCGCGAAAATTTCCTGGGAACGGCTATCGGTATTTCGCCGGAACTTTCAGCTATTAATCAATTATTCAGGAAAGCGGCATCCGGTATAGCTTTTCATGGTGAAACAAGGCGCATCGTAGGCGACCGGCTGAAGCGGCTGCAGGAACTGCCCGCATTTGCGCAGTTGATGGAACTAATGGATATTTTCCATTTCCTGGCGAATTCGCAGGAGTACTCCATTTTGAATGACGAGCGGGTAAGCCTGCAATTTGTGCTGAAGGACAAAATACGCATGGGCGCTGTTTATGAATACATAGACGCCAATTATAACCGCAATCCTGACGTAAACGCGGTTGCGGATAAGGTCCACCTGACCACCCCGGCCTTCTGCCGGTATTTTAAGCGCCAGACCAACATGACCTTCACCGATTTTGTGAACCAATACCGGATCGACATGGCTAAAAACCTGCTGATGCAGGATAAAAACATTACCGAAACCTGCTACGCCGTAGGTTTTGAGAGCCTTTCCTACTTCAATAAGCTTTTCAAAAAGATCGTCGGGCAGAACCCATCGGAGTTCAGAAAAAAGTGGCTGAAGAACGCAGCCTCGTGATATATCTGCCCAAAAGTTATTAACATTCTTGCCCGTAATGTGAACCTATTATACCCGCACCCGTATAAAAGCCTGTTTTAGAGATATTTTATTCCGTGAAGCATTTTTACTCAGTCAGGTTTATGAAACAAGGGATAGGTGCATTGATATTATTTGCCATCACATTCGCTTCCTGCCAGAAAGATTCGGTTGCCCCTAGCACGAAACAAAAACAGGTAAGTACCCAGTCATCCAATACTTCCATCATATTGAACCAGCAAACCTCGTCGAATACTGCTCCGGCAGATACGGTGAATGGTTATTTAAGGCTCCAGTTAGCCATGGATTCGATCAATACCGATGGCATCCTGATCGACTTTAAACCCGGCGCAAAAGCCGCTTACGTACCCGGCGAGGACGCCCCGACAATGCAGGGCTTCGGAAAAGTAAGCCTTTCGAGCCTTTCGAGCGATAATATCCCGCTGGCCATTAACACGCTGCCGCTTGCAGGAAAATCGCTTTCCATAGGACTCAAGGTGAATACCTCTGCTGATGGGATCTATTCGCTTAAAATGTGTGATATCAACTCTGTTCCGGCTTCTTATGATATCTGGCTGATGGACAAATACAAGAAGGATTCTCTTGATATGAGCTATAATAAGGTGTATGCCTTTAACCTGTATCACGCCGATACCGCATCTTTCGGCAGTAACCGGTTCAAACTGGTTATCCGCCAGAAATAAACCGAAGGCTGCTAAGGAGATTTTCAATTCTTTTTCGGGTTAATCCGCTTTTACTTATCTTAGGCATGGTCAAACCAGCCTGATGAAAGCCTTTTTTTCAATTGCTATAACCATACTGCTGATCTGGGTACTCCAGAGCAAATTCGGCGACATACCTCCCGTAGGTAAATTTTTGAACCCTGTTTCCGGGTTTTGGCAAAATGCTGAAAGCAAAAAC
>DASZWG010000095.1:0-12718 GCA_035546675.1 Mucilaginibacter sp.
TCAACGTTTTTGAAACGACCAAAAAAGATACCGTTCCTTTTAAAGGGCTTAAAGTAAATGTAGGCGGTAATTTCGAACTGACCTACCAGGCACTGCGGGATCAGAACACGGCCGTGCCTGCAACAAGCAAAGGTGTGCCCACGACGGCCGGTTCGGCAACTAATGTAACAACACCACTGATCAAGCTTACCAATGGCTTCGTTTTGCCAATGGCTAATCTTAACCTGGATATACAATTGGCCGACGGTGTACGGTTGAACCTTACTTCGTACCTCGCTTCAAGGCACCACGAGGATACCTGGGTAAAAGGCGGGTATATCCAGTTCGATAAGCTGCCCTTCTTTCATAGCGCTGTGATCGACAGTATCATGAAAAGCGTTACCATCAGGATAGGGCAGTCGGATGTGGATTACGGCGATCAGCACTATCGCAGGTCAGACGGCGGTAATACCATCTACAACCCGTTTGTTGAGAACTATATCATGGATGAATTTGCCACTGAAACCGGGGGCGAGATCTACTATCATAACAAATCAGGATTTTTCCTGATGGGCGGCATAACCAATGGCTTACTTAACGAAACCGTTGTCGCCGGGACTAAGATCGACTCTGCTACGCATCAGCCCAATAAATACGACCCTGCCTTTTTAGGTAAAATAGGCTTCGACAAGCAGATTAACCCCGATTTCAGGTTAAGGATCACAGGTTCAGTTTATACCATCAACAGTTCGAACAGTGTTACGCTTTATGGAGGCGACCGTACCGGTTCACATTATTATAACCTGATGGAGAACCAGAATGCGGCAAATGCAGCAACCCTGAATGATGCCGTTGACTACAGCTTTACCTCCGGCAGGTTCAACCCCGGTTTCAGCGAAGAACTGCATGCCTTTATGGGCAACCTCTTCCTGAAATACAAAGGCCTTGAATTTTTCGGAACGGCAGAAACAGCCAACGGCAGAACGATCAGCGAGGTTACTACCCGTAATGCCCACCAGTTCGCAGCCGACCTGATCTACCGTTTCCCTGAAGATACACAGAACTTCTGGCTGGGCATGCGCTACAATACCGTAACCGCTACTATCATAGGCAACCCTACCGATGTTACCATTAACCGTGTTGCCGGTTCAATCGGCTGGTTCCTGACCAAAAATATCATGGCCAAAGCTGAGTATGTTAACCAGGTTTATAACAACTATGCCCCCACCAACATACTTAACGGCGGCAAATTCAATGGTGTGGTTTTGGAGGCATCTATCGGCTTCTGAGAAGAATTACCGGTATAACAGATCATAAATGCAGAAAACCAAATTCCCCCCGCACAACCGGGGGAATTGGTTTTAGAAAAGAATCCAAACCGAAAAAAAGATGAAGAAGATCATTACTTCCGGACTGATAGCAGGCGTTATCTTATTCATTGTCAGCTATGGCGGCCTTTACCTCGCAGTCAGGCTGTTTCCGTCGCTTTTTATTGAGTACAATAACCCGCTTTTCAATTCTGACGGCAGCCGGGATATCCTTTTCTACCTGCACGCCTTCATCATCAGCTTTGCCCTGTCGTGGTTTTGGGACAGGTTCAAGAGCCTGTTCAAAGGACGCTCGGTCCTGCGGGGACTTGAATTTGGATTTGTTTATTCCATCATCGCCCTGCTGCCCGTAATGTGGATATCGTTCAGTTCCCTCGATATCACGGTAGCTACCGTAAGCAGTTGGTTTTTATACGGTTTGATCCAGGCCATCATTGCAGGGGTAGTGTTTGCAAAAGTTAATCCGTGAATGCTTAACGCTAATAATTCATGCCATGCTGCGCAAAGGTCTAATATGGTTATGCCCGGTCTTTATCCTGTTTACAAGTTTTGTTGTACCGGGAAATGCTATTCGCCCAGCTTCCATCGTCAAAAAATGGGTTGTGAACGGCAGCAGCAGCCTGTGCGTTAACGGCAGTACCAATATCAATAAATTTTCATGCGAGATACCTTCTTACGATCAGACCGATACCATTACCGTCACTGAAGATGCAGGTGACAGGGGTGTCAGGCTTTCGGGGGGCATAAGTCTTAAAGTTCAAAGCTTTGATTGTCATAACGTGATCATGACGGCCGACCTGCGAAAGACATTAAAGGAAAAACAGTTCCCGATGTTAGACATCAGTTTTTTATCATTGAACTGTTTGCCTGGTTTGACTTCCCGGCCCGAAGCCGTAACCGGCTTGGTCAATATCGAGATCGCCGGAGTAACACGCCGTTTCGAGATCAATTACCAGGTATCAAAAGATGCTCACGGTACGATCCGCCTGGTAGGGACGCAGCATGTGAATTTTACTGATTTTAACCTTGTGCCGCCAAAAAAGCTCGGCGGAATGATCAGGACGAACGATCAGCTCAGCGTTGCTTTCCAGCTAAATATGAAAGCCCTGGATTGAGCCGGTTAATCCCCCGTGCAGATCATCATTTGCTCTGTATGGTTACCCTGCCTTTCACCGCGCGCAAGGGTAGCCACAGGTAATCGGATTTTTCAAGATCGCGCTTGTTCCACCGGTCGGCCATGAAGATGAATTGCCCCGGGTGGCCCTGTACCGCAAAAACAAACGTACTTTGTGCATCGAAAGTGGTTGCCGAGCCGGGCCCCTGGCAGGGATTGCCGTGCTCGGTATACGGGCCGAATATGTGGCGGGATGTGGCGTACATGGCCGCGTTGGGCGACCATCCCGTACATGCTGATGTGACCAGGTAATAAATGCCGTTCTTTTTGAACAGGGCAGGAGCCTCGCGTTTGCGACCGATCAATATGCGGCTGTATTTTTTGGTCGGGCCCAGGTAATCATCGCTCAGCAGACATATTTGCAAGGTGTTGTTCTGTTCGGATGAATAGATCAGATAGGCTTTCCCGTCCTCGTCTTTGAACAGCGTCAAATCCCTTGCCATCTGGTGGTTTGGCCGGTAGCTGCCTAAGTAGCGGTAAGGACCCTGTGGTTTATCGCTGATCGCAACGCCTGCCTGCGAATAGGAATAATCCTTCCGGTCCACATGCATCCACATCACAAATCTTTTGTCTTTTTCGTTGTAAATTACCTTCGGCCGCTCGATCACCCGGCTGGTATCGATCTCGTTCGTGGTGTCTCCTTTAGCAGGGGCAAGCGCTACGCCCTCGTATTTCCAGTGTTTCAGATCTTTGGACGAATAGCAGGACACGCCCCCCGCCGGGACGCGATAATCCTCCCATTGCTGGTGCGGTACCAGCCAGGTTTTCCCTTTTTTTATTTCGCCGAACAGGTAATATACGCCATTGTAGTAAAGTATCCCCCCACCGTGCGCGTTCACCAAATGCCCCTTATCATCCCTGAACTGGCCCTTTACCATTTGGGCATGGGTATAAGCACTCATTATAATGAGCAGCACAGCAGATATGTACTTTATCTTACCCATGAACCTTACTGCAATATCATAATTTAATGCGGCCTATCCCTTGCCGGTAAACAGGCATTTTTCTTAATGCCGAATTTTGCCGTAACCGGTAATTGGTAAATTTACTCAATTGTGCGGCGGAAGTGATGGCCGAATGCCCCGGATCTTCAAAACCGGGTTTAATATTCAGCCCGGTCATTTTGCCGTTTTCCTGCTCTTTGCCGCTTTTAGCCGCCCATTTATACAGGCTGCTGATACCGTCGATATTGAACCCTTTTTTTATACTCCACCAGTCGTTGCCCCGATATTTTACATCCCCGATCTTATCTTTTCCCCTGATCAGCGAATCCCGGCTGACAAATACATTATCATACATCCTGATGCCCTTGCTTTCACTTTTTTCAGAAAAGCTGATCGCCGCCACTTTCGAATTATAAATGATATTGCCGTACACCGCGCAGTCGTAAAACTGCTTCTCATCGTCCGAACTGTTCCAGATGTACAGCCCGCCCTGCGAATCGGAAACCGTCCCGTCGTTTTCACTGATGTTGTACCGGAAAATATTATGGTGCCAGGGGCTCGCTCCCCAGTACTGGAAGATACAGTAGCCGCTGCCCCAGTTGTCGTACGATACACAATATTGGATGACGGAGTTGGTAACGCCGCCGTCAAGATCGAAACCGCCGCCGTCGGCCCCGCCTTTAGACGTTTTGTTTTTGTACGACAGGCAATGCTGAATGGTCACACTGTCGGCCTCGTAGGCCCATATTCCCACCGGTCCGTTGCCTATCCGTGGCATATCCCAGCCGTTATTCGTGGCGGTGCAATGATCGATCAGCACGTTGCGGCAGTCGCCCACTACAATGCCGTTCCCGCTGTGATTGGTCAGGTTGGTGGGGTCGCCGGGATTGTTTTCGGCCCGGCAATATAAAATTCGGATGTTGCGGCTTTTGCGGGTCTGGTAAGGCGCTTCGACGGTGATACCCGCCGAACCATTATCATGAACGAACACTTTTTTTGCGGTGACGTTTTGAGACGAATAGATCAAAAGCCCTGATTTCTGGAAACCGGAAATATCCAGGTCGCTGACGGTTACCTGATTGCAGTTGATGATCGCCAGCCCGTCCCGGATGTTGCCAGTTTTTCGTCCCGATCCCTTCAGTATCAGATGTTCCAGTTGAAGGTATGCGGCTTGATAGACCTTTACACCCGAACTGTCTTTGGCATCGATGATTGCACGGCCTTTGCCGTACGAGGTGATCACTATCGGGTTGCTTTTACTTCCTGTGATGCCTTTTACCAGCAGAAGCGTACCACGGAAGGTTTGTCCGCCATAAAGGCAGACCGTATCGCCGGGAGATAACCGGAGCGAGCTGATCTTATCCAGCGTTTTGAAGGGTTTGGCCTTAGTTCCCGTATTATGATCACTGCCTCTTGCATTGACGAACCAAGTCCTGTGTCCGGGATCCGGTGCTGCTCCCCGCGTTGAATTCAGCAGGGCGATACCAAGCAAAAGACAAAGGAAAGCACTCCGTTTAGTTCGGCTCACGGTCAATAATAAAAGTTCGATCAAAACAATTGGCAGACCAATATGATCATTTTAATTGATTAGCTGAATTGTTTTCTGCAGGCGTATATCATCAGATGCGCTGCCGAACATAAGCTGGTAATTGCCCGGCTGTGCAACATATTCCAGGTTTTCGTTATAGCCGGCCAGTAATGTACGGTCGATGGTGAATACCACACGCCGTCTTTCACCCGGCTGTAGCCTGATCTTTCGGAAATCCCGCAACTCTTTAACAGGACGCACGGGTTTAGAAACCAGGTCGCGGATGTAGAGCTGCACCGCCTCCTCGCCTGCATACTTGCCCGTATTTTCGACCACGAATGAAAAGGAGATCGTTTCATTGTCCTTGATGGTTGACGTGATCTTGTCCGACTCAAGGTCGCTATACGAGAATGTGGTATAGCTCAGCCCATGCCCAAAGGCATAGCGCGGCGAATTCGGCAAGTCGAGATAAGCCGACTTGTAAAACACATCGTTATCATTTGCGGGCGGCCGCCCCGTATTGAAATGGTTGTAATAAATAGGTATCTGGCCTTCGGCCCGCGGAAATGACATCGTCAATTTCCCGGATGGATTATACGTGCCATACAACACATCGGCCATGGCATTACCACCCTGGCTGCCCAGCCACCAGGCATACAGTATCGATGGTACATGGTCGGCGGTCCAGTTGAAGATCATGGGCCTGCCCGCCATCAGGATAACCACCACCGGTTTGCCTGTGGCCACAATTTCTTTGATCAATTCCTCCTGCACACCCGGCAGGTGGATATTCGATTTACTTTTAGCCTCGCCGGTCATATCCGGGCGTTCGCCCATGGCCATCACCACTACATCGGCTTGTTTGGCTGCCGCTATGGCATCGGCAAAACCTATTCTCGATTCATCGGTAATATCACATCCCTGCGCGTAGATCAGCTTTGTTTCGCCGGCCTGTTTCTGCATGGCATCCCAAAGCGAGGGAATATTTTCATTCTTGTCCACATCAAGCGACCAGAAACCCTTCAGCTCTTTTTTGGCCTTTACCAGCGGACCGATCATCGCGATGGTTTTCAGGTTCTTTGATAAAGGCAGCAACTGGTGATCATTTTTCAGCAATACGATACTTTTACGTGCCATATCTCTTGCAAACTCTACATTCTCGGGGCGGTTGAGCATCGTCTTTTCGCGCTGCGGGTTGATGAACTTATAAGGGTCATCGAACAGACCCAACTCGAACTTCAGCCTCAGTATTCGACGCACCGATTCGTCGATCATGCTTTCGGGTACTTTTCCGTCGGCCACCAGCTTCGCCAGGTTATTGATGTAGCTGCGGCTCTCCATGTCCATATCGTTCCCGGCTTTGATGGCTACCTCGGCGGCTTCGTAATTATCTTTCACATACCCGTGGTTGATCATTTCGCCTATCGAACCCCAGTCGCTCACCACAAAGCCTTTAAAACCCCACTTGCCCTTCAGTATGTCGCGCTGCAGGTAGCTGTTACCCGTAGCGGGTATCCCGTTCAGCGTATTGAATGAATTCATGAAGGTCGCCACACCCGCATCAAGCGCCGCTTTGAACGGAGGCAGGTAAACGGACCATAGGGTATACAGGCTCATATCGACGCTGTTATAATCGCGGCCGCCAATTGCTGCCCCGTAAGCGGCAAAGTGTTTGGCGCAGGCCATGATCGCGTCGGTACTGCCTAAGCTGTCGCCCTGGAAACCTTCCACCCTGGCAGCGGCGATGCGTGAGCCTAAGTAGGGATCCTCACCGGCGCCTTCCATCACACGACCCCAGCGCGGGTCGCGGGCGATGTCGACCATCGGTGCAAAGGTCCAGTTGATGCCCGAAGCCGAAGCTTCCGTTGCGGCAATGCGTTCCGCCTTTTCGATCATATCCATGTCCCAGCTACAGGCCTCGGCCAGCGGAATCGGAAATGTGATGCGGTAGCCGTGGATCACATCCTGGCCGAAAAGCAGGGGGATCTTCAGCCGCGACTGCATGGCTGCATCCTGGAAGGTTTTCACATGGTCGGTACCCATGATATTTAATACTGCTCCGACGCGTCCGTCCCTGATCTCCTGCAGTTTATCGCCTACATCCTTGGTCACCGGCCCGGTTGCATCCCAGTCGCCGTTATACTGGTTCATCTGCCCGATCTTTTCATCGAGTGTCATTTTAGCCAGCAGTGCATCCACTTTTTTACCGATGGTATCCGTAGTGGACGTAGTATCGCTTTGTGCAAAGGCATGTTGACCGATGGGCACTATAATTAACAGTGCATAAAATATTTTGATGCAGGCTTTTATCATTTGTGATCGATTTTGAGGATTGAATTTAGGTAAAAAGAAAATTGTAATCGTTATAAATTACCTTTTTTCACTTCGGATACGGCATAATTGGCTGCCCGTGCCGTCAATGCCATGTACAAAATGGAAGGGCTCTGGTTGCCCGTGCTCGTCATGCAGGCGCCGTCGGTCACGAAAACGTTTTTACACAAATGCAACTGGTTCCACTTATTCAGCAGCGAGGTTGCCGGGTCCTTCCCCATACGGCAGCCGCCCATCTCGTGTATATCCAGTCCGGGCGCCTGTTTGTTCTCGTAGGTTTGTATGTTTTTGCATCCGGCTTTTCCCATCATCCCGCTGGTTTCTTTCAAAAAGTCTTTGATCATGCGCTCGTCGTTGTCGTCGTATTCAACCGATGTAACCAGTAACGGGATACCCCATTGATCCTTCTGATCCTTGCTCAGCCGAACATGGTTGGTTATTTTGGGTACGGTCTCGCCCTGCAGGTACATGTAAACCTGCCATCCGCCCGGCTCACTCAGCGAATCTTTATAATTTGCGCCAGCCTGGCCCGCATCGGTATCGGCCGGGTGCTGGTCGCGGTAAGCGCCCATAAAGGTGGTATAACCGCCGAAGTAATCCGTTTCCTGCCGGTGCAGGTTTTTATAATTGGCCAGGATCAGCTCTGTCGGATTCCTGCCGAAATAATATTTATCCAGGAAGCCATCCATTTCGGCAGTTACCGAAGCGCGGTAATTCTGGAAGGCGACGTACTTGCCCAGCAGACCATTGTCGTTGCCCAGCCCGTTCGGGAAGCGGTTTGATATTGAGTTCAGCAGCACCAGGTTGCTGTTCAGTGCCGATGCGTTCAGGAAGATAATGCGCGCTTTGTATTCAAATGTCTCTTTCGTGTTGGTGTCGATCACCGTAACGCCCGACGCCTTGCCCTGCTTTTCGTCGTAAAGGATGGAGTGTACCACAGAGAAGGGTCGGATGGTGAGATTGCCCGTCTTTTTCGCCCAGGGCAGCGTACTGGCGTTAGAACTGAAATACCCGCCGAAGGGGCAGCCGCGCATACACATATTACGCGCCTGGCATTTTACCCGTCCCTGTTCAAAATGGATGGGTTTGGGCTTGGTGAGATGCGCCCAGCGGGCATGTACCAGGTGCCGGTCCGGATAATGTTCGCTTATTTTTTTGCTGATCACTTCCTGCACGCAGTTCATGTCGAACGGGGGCAGAAACTCCCCGTCGGGCATAGCTTCCAAACCGTCTTTGGTTCCGCATACGCCGATGAATTTCTCGACATGCGAATACCAGGGAGCTACATCGTCGTAACCTATCGGCCAGGCGATGCCGTAACCAAATTTTTCAGGATTGATAAATTCGTGCTTGCTCCAGCGCTGGCAGGCACGCCCCCAGGTAAGCGATTTACCGCCAACCTGGTACCCGCGAATCCATTCGAAGGGCTTTTCCTGTATGTAGGGGTGATCTTTATCTTTTACGAAGAAATGCGCGGTATCTTCTCCATATCCTGCAGCTTTGCTGATATAAGGATTTTCCTTCAGCCAGGCGGTGGTCATACGGCCGCGGTGCTTAAAGTCCCAGGGCGCCATGTTGGCGGTAGGATAATCTTTAATATGTTCAACATTGCGGCCGCGCTCGAGCACCAGGGTTTTCAGGCCGAGCTCGCAAAGTTCTTTAGCTGCCCAGCCGCCGCTGATGCCCGAACCGATCACGATAGCGTCGTAGGTGTTTTTAGAAGAAGGATTTGTATTCACGGTGTTTAGTTAAAGAATGGATATGCACCTATATGGCGGCATTAAACCAAAATAATTTACAGGGTTATAATCCATGATAAAACTAAAACAAAAACTTTTTATTGCCCAATAAAAATGCCCTGTGTTTCCGGCACAGGGCATTTCGGTCTGAAAATCAGGCATTATTACTTTCTTCCTCCGCCGAAGAAGAACCCGATGTTAAATGCCGCGAAATTGGAGCTGTTACCGTTAGCGTCGCTGCCGACAACGTTATATTCAGCCGATATCCTGAAGTGTCCGGCTTCAAAACCGGCACGGGGAAAGAACCCGAATTTGGAACCGAGGCTCACATAGCCTGTCGAGCTTGTACCGCTTCCGCTTCCGCTAACGTTAACCGATCCCTGGTAGTAGATACCGGCGCCGCCGCCAATGAAAGGCCTGAAACCGCCGTTCATCAGGTAAAGATCAAGCGAGGGGCAAAATGAGTATATTGCCGAAACGTTGGCGCTGCCGCCATTCCCGCTTGTATTACCGTATGCCAGGGCTGCCGCCTCTCCCCTGAAACCGACCGCGATAGCATCTGATACACGGTAATGCGGCTCGAGCACGAATGTTGCGCCCGCTTTTACGTTGTCGCTCGCACTAGTGCTGTTCGACGGGGGAATAGCATAACCGAATGTAAGGTCGAACTTAAATTTATGGAACTTTGAAGAAGAAGATGAAGAGGATTGTCCCCGGGCTATTAACGATAACCCTGCAAGGATCGCAATAAACAATAGTTTTTTCATGATAATTAGGTTTAAAATGAACAAAGAAAATTAAGTAAAATAATTGAAAATTCCTATATTTCAGCACTTTATAATATCTATGAAAAAGATCGTCTCATTTTTCGCATTACTTTCGCTGTCCTGCGCTGTTTTTGCCCAGCAGATCAAATACGGCGATAACCCCGCGGCAGGTAAATATTACGAGGTGCGCGGTATAAAAATGTATACCGAAGTTTACGGGCAGGGGAAACCGCTGTTGCTGCTGCACGGCAACGGCGGAAGCATCAGCGCATTTTCACAGAATATTCCCTATTTCGCCAAAAAATATAAGGTGATAGCGGTCGACAGCCGCGCACAGGGAAAAACGGTCGACCCCAGCGATTCGCTTAGTTTTGAAGAGATGGCCGATGACTTTGCCGCGTTGCTGGATAAGATGCACATCGATTCAGCTTACGTGATCGGCTGGAGCGACGGCGGTATCGACGCGCTTGTGCTGGCCATGCGGCACCCGGATAAGGTGATCAAATTAGTGGCAACCGGCGCCAACCTTACACCCGATTCGACGGCGCTGCAACCATGGCTGTGGCGCGATATGGTAAAGCAATATAACCAGGATAAGGACAAGCCCCGGACCACAGCTAAAGAGAAAAACGACTGGAAGATATTTATGCTGGATTACGACCAGCCCAATATCCCTTTTTCGGCGCTAAAGGCTATCAAATGCCCCTCGCTGATCATGTGCGGCGACCATGACCTGATACCGATCGAGCACACGGTAAAAATTTACCAGGCTATTCCGAGGGCGTATCTTTGGGTGGTACCTAACTCCGGGCATCCTACTTTACAGGAACACCGGGATGAATTCGACCGTGTTGTCAATGAGTTTTTCCAGAAGCCGTATCATAAGTTTTGAACCCTGGAAGACTTACCTTTAGTCTGGTCAGGCAAGGTGCAGTTTCTTCAGGTAATCGATATTGACCTTTGCGCTTTGCAGGGGAGTTTCATGAAAAAAGCGGCTCTGCTCCACAAAGAAATATTTCATTCCGTTTTCTATACCGACCAATAATAAATGCGGATAATTGATAATGCCCTGCCCAAGATCGCACGCCGATTCTTCTTTGCTGCCGGGAGGGAGCCTGTGCTTCAGCACATCGCGCATGTGACAAAGTTTAAAGCGGTGGCTGTAATTTTTGATGTAGGCCTCAGGATCCCGGCCCTCTGTCACGGTGTAATAAAAATCGATCTCGAAATCGACCAGGTCTTTATCCGTATTGTTCAGTAATACATCTATCGGTAACTGGCCGTCGACTTTTTTATAGGGATAGTCATGCGCATGGTAACCAAAACGCATACCGTATTTTTGGCATAATTCGCCATTGCGATTAAACTCTTCGGCAAATTCTTTGAATTTATCGATGGTTTTTTGCGGCCCTTTCCAGGGGCAGATCAGGTATTTCATCCCGATCTCGGCGGCTTTTTCAACCTGCTTTTCAAACCCTTCCGGTTCATCGTTATAATGGCTTGAAACCAGCTTAAGGCCGTTGTCACCTGCCAGTTTTTGAAAATCCTTGTTACCCATTCCCCAGAACATCCCCTTATCGCCTCCAAAGCTTTCTAACTGCGTATAGCCCATTTGTCCAAGCTGTTTCAGTGTTCCGGCTGCATCCCTGGCCATTTCATCGCGGACCATATATAGTTGAATGCCAAAGGCTTTAATTTTATGCCCCGGCATGGTAAACAGCCCTTTTTTTGCCAATGGAAAGCTTAGAGCCATCAGGCCGGTATTCCTGATAAATGTTCTCCTGTTTGTCATGTTATTCATAGTCTCTTCTATCTGATCCCTGGCCTACACATTCCCCTTTTTCATTTCTTCGGCCGCATGATTTGCCGCGCGTGCAGCAAACGCCATGTACAGGATAGACGGGCTTTGATTGCCGGTGCTGGTCATACAGGCGCCGTCGGTCACGTACACATTATTGCACAGGTGCATCTGGTTCCATTTGTTCAGCAGCGATGTTTTCGGGTCATTTCCCATACGGCAACCGCCCATTTCGTGGATATCCAAACCCGGCGCCTGGTGAGTGTCGTGTTTGGTGATGTCCTTTAACCCGGCAACCTCCAGCATTTCGGCGCTTTGATCCAGGAAATCTTTTACCATTTTATCATCGTTGTCATCATAACCCACCGATGTGATCAGTTGGGGTATGCTCCAGGGGTCGGTTTTATCCTTGCTCAGGCGCACATGATTTTGTTCTTTCGGAAGGGTTTCGCCCTGCATGTACATGCCGGCATGCCAAGGTCCCGGCACACTGAGCGATTCCTTCAATTCCGTACCGATGCCGTCGTTCCAGTCCTGCCTGCCGCGGTTCGAGTAAACGAATGTGAGGAAGCCGCCGATATAGTCCGTATCCTGCTTGTGCAGGTTGCGGTAATTGGCGATGATGGGATTTGTAGGATTGCGGCCGTAATAATATTTATCTTCAAAACCTTCAACCCTTCCGTGTACGCTGCCGCGATAATTCTGGAAAGCGATGAATTTGCCCAGCAAGCCGTTATCGTTTCCCAATCCGTTCGGAAAACGCCGGGAAGTTGAATTGAGAAGGATAAGGTTGGTGTTGAGGCAGGCCGCGTTCAGGAATATCACCCGGGCATAATATTCATATACCTGCTTGGTATTGGTATCGATCACCCGCACGCCGGTCACCTTGCCCTTTTGATCGTCATAGATCACCGAATGCACTACCGAGAACGGCCTGATGGTGAGGTTCCCGGTCTTTTTGGCCCAGGGGATGGTTGACGATACCGAACTGAAATACCCGCCGAAGGGACAGCCTCGCGTACACAGGTCGCGGGCCTGGCACTGGCCTCTGCCTTGCTGCAGGTGTATCGGTTCCGGTTTGGTAAGGTGCGCCCATCGTGTCTTCACCATAAACCGGTCCTTATAATGGG
>DASZWG010000096.1:0-7063 GCA_035546675.1 Mucilaginibacter sp.
TCTTTTCACAATCGATGGTAACAATTTCCTGGCTTTCTTTTTTGCGGATGATATCCCTGGCGGTCAGTTTCTCATCCTTCAGGAAGCCGCGCTCACGCAGCCAGTCCTCGTTGTACATTTTGGCCATGTAACGTGATCCGTGATCCGGGAAAACGACAACGACCACGTCATCCTTTTTGAACCAGTTCTTCAGTTGCAGTACCCCGGCCACGGCAGAGCCGGTCGAGTTCCCGGCAAAAATACCCTCTTTCAATGCGATCTCACGTGTCATCAGCGCGGCATCCCTGTCGGTCACTTTTTCAAAATGATCGATCAGGTTGAAGTCGACGTTCCTTGGCAAAAAGTCCTCCCCTATACCCTCGGTAATGTAGGGATACACTTCATTCTTATCGAATATACCGGTCTCCTTATATTTTTTGAACACCGATCCATACGTATCGATCCCGATGATCTTGATATCCGGGTTCTTTTCCTTCAGGTATTTGGCTATGCCCGAAATGGTACCACCTGTACCTACACCAGCTACCAGGTGCGTTATCTTCCCTTCGGTTTGCTCCCATATTTCCGGACCGGTAGTCTCGTAATGCGCCTGTGTATTGGACAGGTTATCATACTGGTTGGGCTTCCACGAGTTAGGTGTTTCGCGCTCCAGCCGCGATGAAACCGAATAATACGAACGCGGGTCTTCGGGCTCCACATTCGTGGGACAAACGATCACTTCGGCGCCAAAGGCACGCAACGCATCAAATTTCTCCTTCGATTGCTTATCCGTACTGGTAAAGATGCACTTGTATCCTTTGATCACGGCGGCAATGGCCAGTCCCATACCTGTATTCCCCGATGTACCTTCAATAATAGTTCCGCCGGGCTTCAGCAAACCGTTCTTTTCCGCATCTTCGATCATTTTGATGGCCATACGGTCCTTGATCGAATTGCCCGGATTAAAAGTTTCGAGCTTGGCCAGAACGGTAGCGGGAATGTCTTTAACGATCTTGTTCAGCTTCACCATCGGCGTATTGCCAATGGTTTCGAGGATGTTATTGTACCACATGGGGCAAAGGTATCGATTTAGTTACAGTTGTTACTGGCCTCTGGGCAGGATAAAAAAATTTGCATTTAATTGATATATCAATTATTATTGTATCAATAAATTATGGAAAGATTAGAACAGATACTTTTTTACACACTGGAAAAGGCTGTAAAAAGTTATCGCCAAATGGCGCAGCATAACATGCTGAAGCAAGGTTTCGATTTGACGATCGATCAATGGCTGGTGCTGAAATCGATAATTGACAATCCCGCCTGGACGCAAAACCAAATAGCAGAAGCTGTTTTTAAAGATTTCGCATCTGTGACGCGGATCATCGACCTGCTGGTTAAAAAGGGTTACTTAACCCGTGAAACACATTCGGGCGACAGGCGCAGATTTAAGCTGGATCCCACATCAAAAGCAATCGAAAATCTGAAAGCTATGATGCCGATAACCAAAAGCAACCGCGAACTGGCGCTCAAGGGCATATCGAAACAAGAAGTACAACTGGTTCAACAATACCTCACCCGTATCATCGAAAATTGCAAATCATGAAAACACGAAAATTTATTGCAGCGCTGGCAGCTATGACTAGTTTTGCAACAGCACATGCACAGACTCTGCTTACTGCCACAATAAAAACCGAAACCGTCGAAAATATTGCCAAAGGTTTAAAGGAAACTTATGTTTTTCCCGATACCGCAGCTAAAATGAGCAGCTATATCAGGCATCAGCTAAAATCAGGCGCTTATGATACGATCAAAAGCCCGGTTGTATTTGCGTCAAAGCTTACCTCCGACCTGCACTTTGTTTATCCCGACGGCCATTTATCGATTGAATATTCGGCGCCATCAGTCAACAAAAATCAACAAAGCGATCCGGAAGCTGCGAAAGCACGCAGACTTAAATTCATCAGATCGGTAAACTACGGATTTGAAAAGGCAGAAATATTGCCGGGCAATACCGGCTACATTAAAATTAAAGGATTTGCTCCGGCTGACAGCGCAGGAAAAGTAATGGCACAAACAGCCTTGCGGTTTATTAGTAACAGCGATGCACTGATCATCGATCTGCGCGATAATATGGGCGGAGATCCGGGGATGGTTAGCTATTTGTGCAGCTTCTTTTTTGCTCAACGAACGCACCTGAATGACTTGTATGTAAGAAAAGACCATTCAACTACGGCCTATTGGACAACCCCGGATACAATACTGAATACATTAAAAACCATACCTATCTATATCTTAACCAGTCACCGGACTTTCTCAGCCGGGGAAGAATTTACCTACGATCTGCAAACTCAAAAACGGGCGATTGTTGTCGGTGAAACAACCGGCGGCGGGGCGCATCCGGTAGGACCGGTTGATGCAGGAAATGGGTTTGTTGCTAATATTCCTTTTGCACGTGCTATAAATCCGGTTACCAAAACCAATTGGGAAAAAACAGGTGTAAAACCTGATATAGAAGCCCCTGCTGACAGCGCCTTGGATGTTGCGCTTCAGCACATCAGGCACTAATGTGATCTGTTAAAACTTCAAATGCTTCACCGTCAAACCGTTGTTGATCAATTGTTTTAACGATTCGATACCGATGCGCAGATGCGTTTCCACAAATTGCTCGGTTACCTTCGAGTCGCTTTCCGATGTCTTTACACCTTCGGGGATCATCGGCTGGTCGGACACGAGTAATAGCGCGCCGGTAGGTATTTTGTTAGCAAACCCCGCTGTAAAAATGGTTGCGGTTTCCATGTCTATGGCCATAGCCCTCAATGTTTTCAGGTAGCGCTTAAACTCTTTATCGTGCTCCCATACCCTGCGGTTAGTGGTATAGCAGGTTCCGGTCCAATAGTCGCGGCTAAAATCGCGTATGGTAGTGGATATAGCCTTTTGCAGCGCAAATGCGGGCAGCGCGGGCACTTCGGCTGGCATATAGTCGTCTGATGTTCCCTCGCCTCGTATTGCGGCGATGGGCAGGATAAGATCGCCTACGCTGTTCTTCTTTTTTAGCCCACCGCATTTGCCCAAAAATACAACTGCCTTGGGTTTCACAGCCGTAAGCAGGTCCATAATGGTAGCTGCCACCGGACTACCCATGCCAAAATTGATGATGGTGATACCATCGGCAACCACACTTTGCATGGGCTTATCCTGCCCAACTATGGGTGCATTATTGTGCCATTGAGAGAACAGTTGCAGATATCTTGAAAAATTTGTCAGGATAATGTACCCGGTGAACTCTTCTATTGCCCGGCCCGTGTAACGCGGCAGCCAGTTTTCCACAATAGCCTCTTTGGTTTTCAAGCCGGTTTTCAGCATGTCCAGAGTTTCAGAGTTAGTAGATTTAGCGGTCGCCTGCTTTGCGGTATTTTTTATCTGAGTCATAGGTATGTTTTAAATCATCACACGTTTAGGCAAACACCGTCCGGAGTAACGGCCTTCCCAATCGCTGTATGATGCAATGAGGAAAAATTATTATACGACAAACCCCGGCGTTTCACCAGGGCTTGTTGTACAAATATAGCTATTTAATGTATTGTTTTTGTTATGCGGCCTTTAATTTTTTGAGGTCGGATTTCTCGAATTTCTCCAGCGCATAATCGAGTGTCACATTCAGACGCTTTACATCTTTCATCGACGGGAACTCGAACATGGCATCGATCATGATCGCCTCGCATATTGAGCGCAGCCCGCGCGCACCCAGTTTGAACTCCATTGCTTTATCGACAATAAAATCGAGCACATCGTTATCAACTTCGAGTTTTACACCTTCATATTCGAACAGCTTTTTGTATTGTTTAAGCAGCGAATTTTTGGGCTCAGTCAGGATATTGTGCAGTGCATCCCGGTCGAGCGGGTTGAGATACGTCAATACCGGCAAGCGACCGATCAATTCAGGTATCAGACCAAATGATTTCAGGTCCTGGGGTGTAATATACTTGTACAGGTTCTTCAGGTCAACATCGTGATCGTTATTCTTGAACTTGTAGCCTACCGTCTGCGTGCGCAGCCTGTTGGCGATCTTCTTTTCGATACCATCAAACGCACCGCCGCAAATAAACAGGATATTATTGGTGTTCACCGTGATCATTTTCTGGTCGGGGTGCTTACGTCCGCCCTGCGGCGGAACATTCACCATCGTGCCTTCCAGTATCTTGAGCAACGCCTGCTGGACGCCTTCGCCAGATACATCACGTGTAATGGAAGCATTATCACTTTTGCGGGCGATCTTATCCACTTCGTCGATATAAACGATACCCTTTTCAGCAGCCGTTACATCATAGTCTGCAGCCTGCAGCAGGCGCGTCAGTATACTTTCCACATCTTCGCCTACATAACCGGCTTCGGTCAACACCGTGGCGTCACAAATACAGAACGGAACATTCAATATTTTAGCGAGCGTTTTGGCTAACAGGGTTTTGCCGGTTCCGGTTTCTCCCACCATAATAATATTCGACTTCTCGATCTCGACCTCGTCCTTTTCTATACGCTGGTTGAGCCTTTTATAGTGATTATAAACAGCTACCGAAAGTATCTTTTTGGCATCATCCTGACCGATAACATACTGGTCGAGATGTGACTTTATTTCGGAGGGTTTCAGCAAGGCCGGAGAAGAAGGCGATGTCTTTACCTTACGCACTTTCAGTTCCTCGGCCAATATCTCGTTAGCCTGGTTCACGCATTTATCGCATATATGCGCATCCAGACCGGCTATCAGCATGAGCGAATCCTGCTTGCCTGCTCCGCAAAACGAACACCTGATCTCTTTGCTGTTCTTATTCATCTCTCGCAAATACTATCAAATATAATTAATAAAACGCATTTAATCAACGCCTTTAATAAGGCATTTATTATTAATACGTTATAAAACGGCCTGTTGTTTATTATTTCTTACTTTTGGTACCTCGCAATATCTCGTCAACCATACCAAATTCTACGGCCTCCTCGGCTATCATCCAGTGGTCGCGGTCCGAAGCTTCCCATACTTTTTCGTAAGATGTTCCGCTGTGATCAGCAATGATCTGGTACAGTTCTTTCTTTAACTTCGTGATCTCGAGATAGGTGATCTCGATATCCGACTGCTGGCCTTGTGCACCCCCAGAAGGCTGGTGTATCATCACCCTGGAGTGCGGCAACGCCGCCCTTTTCCCTTTGCTGCCTGCGCACAGTAACACTGCCGCCATCGAAGCTGCCATACCGGTACAAATGGTTGCCACATCGTTCGAAATGAACTGCATGGTATCATAAATCCCCAGTCCGGCATAAACCGAGCCGCCAGGAGAATTAATATAGATCTGAATATCGCGTTTACTGTCAGTCGACTGGAGGAACAACAATTGCGCCTGGATAATGTTGGCTATATTATCATAAATAGCATCGCCCAGGAAAATAATGCGATCCATCATCAAACGCGAGAACACGTCCATCTGGGCAACATTCAACTGGCGCTCCTCGATGATGTAAGGGGTCATACCGGAAGGGAGATCACTCTTCTCAACACCGGCAATAAATTTATCTACGTACAGGCTATTTAAACGATGATGCTTAACAGCATACTTCCTGAACTCGTTCTTATCAATATTACTCATTTCTGTCTTTCTTTATTTATAGTTTATTCGCGTTAAATATAGTTTTTAGTTGAATAATAATATTCAGCCAAAGTTTTTTAAAAGTAAAAATTATAAGGCAGGTATTTTAAAATAGCAAAGCAACCCGGATGAGTTGCTTTGATGAATGGTCAATATTTTCGCCGCTGCTTATTGGTTTGCGATCTCAGCAAAATCTTTTGAGGATATTTCCTTATCCTCCAGCGTAACTACGCTTTTCAGGTAATCGAGCACCTTAAGCGCCTTTACTTCGTCGAATATTTTGTTAGCCTGTTCCTTATCCTGCAAATATTGAACCGTGTACTGGCCCAATTGCTCTTCGCTGAGGGGTTGCGGACTGTACATCCTGAACTGGGCATCGAGGCGCATTTTGGCAGCCTGGAAAATATCTTCGTATTTGATCTCGATGTTATTGTCCTTAATGACCTTGTTTTCGATCAGGGTCCATTTCAGGTTTTTTGCAAAATCATCATAACCACCTGTTAGCTCCTCCTCGGTCAGCTTATCGTTGGTTGCTTTCAGCCAGCGTTTCAGGAACTCATCGGGTAACTCAAAATTGGCTTTTTGCAGCGATACTTTATAGAGATCGTTTTGCAGCTTGCGCTCCGCATCCTGTGCAAACATCGCTTCGATTTCCTTTACGATCTCGGCCCTGAATTCTTCCTCGGTAGTTATCTTACCTTCACCAAATAATTTATCAAAGAACGGCTGGTCCAGATCGCTTTCCTCCAGACGGTTAACATTTTTTACCGTCAGGCGGAAATTTGATTTTACTTCAGCGGCCTCATCTTCCTCTATCTTTAAAATAGCGGCTACACGTGCCGGTTCACCCTTATAGGCTTTCTGAATATCCAGCGTTACCTCGTCTCCTTTTTTCAGGCCGGTGAGCGATTTTCTGATCTTCTCATCCTGTACCTGGTCCAAGCGCACAGACGTGGTATTGCTGATACTTCCATCAAAAACAGAACCATCCGGCGAAAGCTGCACCAATTCGGCATAAAGCACATCGCCGTCTGCCGATACGTCAGGGTTTGTCATTTTGCCATAAGCCCTGCGCAGGTTGCCTACCCTTTCATCAATGGTTTTATCATCGGCTTTGATCACATAACGGGTCACTTTGTCCTTCGGTGAAAAATCGATATCAAATGCCGGCGCCAGGCCCACCTCGTAGTTGAACTCGAAATCGTCGGCAAAGTCCCAGTTATATTCCCTGGTATCATCCATTTTGGGCAATGGCTGACCTAAAACTTCCAGTTTCTGCTCACTGATATAGTTGTTCAGCGTATCCGAAAGCAGGTTATTCACCTCATCTACCAGGATGCTTTTGCCATACATTTTTTTAATGTGCGACGGCGGCACCATACCGGGACGGAAACCGGGTATCTTTGCTTTTTTCGCGTGATCCTTTATCGCTTTTTCAACCCTGGGCT
>DASZWG010000097.1:0-6838 GCA_035546675.1 Mucilaginibacter sp.
GGATATACAGCGACTCTACATCAAAGTGGTCGTTGCGGGAGTATATCTCTTCCAGTATGGCAAAACGTTCGGGGGTTTTCCGTAAATTTTTATTTTCGAGGTAGGCCTCGAAAATCTTTTTAACCATGACGATGGTTTCCTGAGGCATGTGCGAATTTATTTCAGTGCAAAAATAAGTATTTAATTATAGTTTTCAGGGATAAACGGTGTCGCTATTTATTACTCGGGTGGATTGTTTCATGAAGCAACCTCGACTGCCGAATCGAAGCGGGTAACCGAAGTTACGCCTTTTACCATTTTCAGTCTCTTGATCAGGTTATCCAGGTGCTCTGTATCGTTCACATACACCATGATCGAGCCTTCAAAAATGCCATTATCACTGTCTACAGTAATGGAACGGATGTTTACCTTAAAGTCGTTTGAAATAACGGTAGTCAATTTATTGATCAGGCCCACGTCGTCGATACCGGTTATCCTTAGGCCGGTCAAGAATGCCAGTTCCTGCTGGTTGGTCCAGCGGGCCTTAACGATACGGTAACCATAGTTGGCCATCAGTTTGGCGGCATTCGGGCAGTTGGTGCGGTGTATCTTTATACCATCGTTCACTGTAATGAAGCCGAATACATCATCACCTGGTATAGGGTTACAGCAGCTGGCCAGTTTGTAATCGATCTTCTGCATATCTTCGCCGATCAGCAATATATCGCTGTCCTTGGTTTTGATATTGCGCAGCAGGCTTTGCACCTGGTCATTTTCGATCTTATCCTGGGGCTTGCTTTCGACAATTTTTTCAGATGCCTGGTATTCTTTCAGATCCTTCATGTCAATAAGCCCTTTGGCTACATGCACAAAAAGGTCCTGTGTTGAAGCCAGCTTGAAATAATAGCTCAGCTTGTGGATATTATCCGAATTGTAGGTGATCTTGAGCGATTTCATCTTTCGCTCCAGTATTTCCTTGCCTTCGTCTGCTATCTTACGCTTTTCTTCTTTTAAAGCCGACTTGATCTTGGCCTTGGCTTTGGCTGTAACCACGATATTCAGCCAGTCTTCCTTTGGCGTTTGTTTGCTTGAAGTGATGATCTCGACCTGGTCGCCGTTTTGCAGCTTGTATCCCAGCGGAACCAGTTTATGATTCACTTTTGCACCTATACAGGTTGCACCTACGTCGCTGTGTATCTCGAAAGCAAAATCGAGCGCTGTTGCATTTTGCGGTAACTGAATGAGCGCTCCTTTGGGTGTAAAAATGAATATCTCGTCCGAAAAGAGGTTCATTTTGAAATCGTCCAGGAAGTCGAGTGCGTTCGCATCCGAATTCTTCAGCATATCCCTCACTTTTTGAACCCACTGATCCAGACCGCTGTCTGTGGTCGACTCCTTATACTTCCAGTGCGCAGCGAAGCCCTTTTCGGCTATTTCGTTCATCCTTTTGGTACGTATCTGCACCTCCACCCATTGCCCGCGCGGACCCATTACCGTGGTGTGTAATGATTCATAGCCGTTGGCTTTCGGCGAGGATATCCAGTCGCGCAGGCGGTCGGGATTCGGCCGGTACAGGTCGGTGACGATCGAATAGGCTTTCCAGCATTCCGATTTTTCGTTTTCGGGCGTGCTGTCGAGGATAATGCGGATGGCGAAAAGGTCGTACACTTCCTCAAAAGGAATAGCCTTCTTCTTCATCTTGTTCCAGATGGAGTGAATTGATTTTGGCCTGCCGAATACATCGGCGTGAAGTCCCTGTCCCTCGAGTACTTTTTTTATAGGTTCAACAAAATCCCTGATAAATTTTTCACGCTCGGTTTTCTTTTCGTTGAGTTTGTTTTTGATGAACTGGTAAGTTTCCCGCTCCATGTATTTCATAGAGAGGTCTTCCAGTTCTGATTTGATGGCATATAACCCTAAACGGTGTGCCAGGGGAGCATAGAGATAGACCGTTTCGGATGATAATTTAAGCTGCTTATCGCGCGGCATAAATTCCATCGTACGCATATTGTGCAGGCGATCGGCCAGTTTGATCAGTATCACCCGGACATCATCGGCCAGGGTGAGCAGCATTTTGCGGAAATTCTCGGCCTGCAGGGAGCTGTTCGTGTCGAATACGCCTGAGATTTTGGTTAATCCGTCAATGATCTTTGCCACTTTTTTACCAAATTCCCGCTCAATATCATCCAGCGTAACAGCGGTATCCTCCACAACGTCATGCAGCAACGCGCATACAATAGACGTGGTCCCAAGGCCTATTTCCTCGGCTGCGATCTGCGCTACGGCAATAGGATGATAGATATAGGGCTCGCCCGATTTGCGCCGCATATCCTTATGGCTTTCCAAAGCCATGTCAAATGCCTTGCGTATCAGGCGTCTGTCGCCTTTTTGCATAGCCGATTTGCTGGCACGCAATAAGGCTCGGTATCGCTTTAAAATCTCATTCTTTTCGGCCTCAATATCGATCACTAAATCTTTCATCTATTTATCCGCGTATAAATCATAAACTTGCAATAAATATTACTATTGCAGCGTATTTTAAAATACCAAAGAAATTTGCATTATTTTTGTATTACGTAAAATTATGAAATTTATTGGTTTTGTTTTGTTGTTTTGCTGTTTGGCGGGGTTTGTAAAAGCCCAGGCTCAGGGCCCTCGTCAAATACCATTGGGCAAAAATGATACCATCCGTACTTACCTGACCGATGTTGACGGCGAACTGATGCCCATGGTTATAGCGCCGGAAGTGAAAATAGTTGATGAGCGGATATTTAAGACCGAGGCCGACCGTGAAGCATACCGCAGGTTAAAATATAATATTTATAAAGTGTTACCTTACGCGAAATATGCGGCTGAAAGATACCAGCGGTTGCAGCGTAACCTGGCAACTACTTCGGACAGAAAAAGGCAAAAACTCATGATCGATACCTGCGAAACTGAGATCAAAACCCTTTTCAAGAGCGAAATCGAGAACCTGACAATAAGTCAGGGCGAAATACTGATCAAACTGATTGACAGGCAGACCGGGACCACCAGCTATGAACTGGTTAAAGACCTGAAAGGCGGTTTAAAGGCGTTTATGCTGCAATCCGTCGCCCGCGTGTTCGGCCATAACTTAAAGGAAGAATACGACCCAAGTCAGGAGCGCGACATGGAAGCGATACTCCAGGAGGCGGGTTATTATTCTTACAATAATTAATAATGATTGATAACAGCATTTACCAGTTTACCGTCGAAAAATTGGACGGTGAAGAAGTAAGTTTATCCGACTATAAGGATAAGGTCCTGCTGATCGTAAACACTGCTTCTGAATGTGGGTTTACCCCGCAATTGAAAGACCTGGTCGCCCTGAAAGATGAATTTAAAGGTCAGGACTTCGAAATCCTTGCCTTTCCGTCAAATGACTTTGGCGGACAGGAACCACGCGAAGGCCAGGAGATTGCCGCTTTTTGTGAAAATGTAGGTGCCAATTACCCGGTTTTTGAAAAGATCAGGGTGCGCGGACCGTACGCCCATCCGCTTTATAAGTTTTTTGCGGATAAAAAGCTGAACGGAAAACTTAAGTCGATACCGAAATGGAACTTTCATAAATTCCTGATCAATAAAACAGGTATAGTGACCGACTTTTTCTATCCTTTCACCAAGCCAACATCCTCCAAGATCAGGAAAAGGATAGCCCGTTTGCTTAAGCCTAAACGTTAACACTTCATTCGTATATGCTCAAATTAGATATATTGGTTCTGCCAGTACACCCGGATGATGCAGAGTTAGGCTGTGCCGGCACTATTCTTAAAGAAATATCCCTGGGAAGAAAAGTCGGCGTGGTTGATCTTACCCGCGGTGAGCTGGGAACCCGCGGCACGCCTGAAATAAGGGAGAAGGAAGCCGCCCGATCAACTGAAATACTGGGACTGGCCGTAAGGGACAATCTTTCGATACCCGATGGCTTTTTCGAAAACATCAGGGAATACCAGTTGAAAGTGATACAAGCTATTAGAAAATATCAACCGGAGATTGTGATCACGAATGCTTATCATGACCGGCATCCTGATCATGGCCGGGCTGGCGAACTGGTTGAGACCTCAGCTTTTTTATCGGGATTGAGAAAGATCGAAACCATAGATGAGGGGCAGCCCCAAGAGGCCTGGCGCCCCAAACAGGTGCTGCACTTTATCCAGGATAATTATATCAGGCCCGATATATTGATTGATGTGACAGATTTTTGGAATGGGAAGATCGAGAGTATCAGGGCATTTAGTTCGCAGTTTTTTAACCCGGACTGGAAAGAAGAACCGCAAACCTACATTTCATCGCCGGAATTTGTCGAGGTGATCGAGGCAAGAGCGAGGGAGTTCGGTAAAAGCATCGGCGTTAAATATGCCGAAGGGTTTACCTCGCGAAAGCTGCTTGGGGTGAACAGCTTGTTCGATTTAAAATAAGATGTATTCAGACTTTGACGTATTCAAAACGGTTATTGTCGTTGCTGCGTTCCCGTTTTAATTTATTTTCTTTGGAGAGCTTCAGTAATATGCCCGATAATTCGGATGTTTTGAAATCCGAATCATAATGCTCTTTGCAGTAATCGGCTATTGCTGAAATGGAATGCCTTGAATCAAAATAATCTGTGTTCAGTAATTGATTCAGTATTTTGGTTGCGCCTGGCTTTTTGCGATTAGCGGACGACAAGTTTTCATCATCTTCACCCGGACGAAGTCTTCGCACTTTTTTGTTGACCGCATCCATACCATCAGTCTCATTTTTCTCCGTCTCGACAATGGCATCCAGTAAACGGTCAACAATACGCACCTGTACGGCTTCGGATTTAAATGCATTGACAACTTCGGAAATATCCAATAGCTGTTTTTTCAGTTTTTCAATATGTTTACTCATGGTAGTATAAGAAGATCAGCTCCTGTTGGTATAAAATACAAAATTAACCAGTATAATAACCGAGAATATTGATTATAGTGGTCAAAATATAGTGTATATTAATATGCGGGTGCATATTAAATGCTCATATACAATTATAGTATGTATAATGGGAAAAACGCCTCTCTTGTTTTAAAAAAGTGACAGAATGTAGCAAAAATATTACAGAGGTATTATAATACGGTCAATATTTCCTGCAGTACCTCTAAGCCTACGTCAATATGGTTTTTATCCATGATGAGCGCCGGCCTGAAACGGATAGTTTTATCGCCGCAACCGAGGAACATTACATTGCGGTTCATTCCTTCTTTTACAAACTTATCCCTGCGTGTTTTATCCGGGAAATCGAATGCAGTCAGTAAACCCCTTCCGCGAACATTGCTGATAAGCGAATTACCTTCGGATATTTTAGCCAGCGAATGCCGAAGATATTCTCCGGTTTCGGCTGCGTTTTCGCAAAGCTGATCTTCTTCGATGATCTCCATGATCTTGGACGAGCGCACCATATCTACCAGGCTGCCGCCCCAGGTCGAATTGATGCGCGACGAAACCCTGAACACGTTATTTTCCACTTCGTCTACTTTTGTGCCCGCCAGTATGCCGCACACCTGCATCTTTTTGCCGAATGCAATAATATCCGGCCGGGCCTTTTCGCCAAAGTGCCCGTGACACCAGAATTTACCCGTGAGGCCAACCCCTGTTTGGACTTCATCGTAGATCAGCATAGCATCATTTTCATCTGCTAATACTCTTAACTGCTCCAGGAACTCGCCTCGCACATGATTGTCGCCACCCTCCGATTGAATGGGCTCAACAATGATCGCGCAGATATCGTCTTTGTTGACTTCGAATGCTTTTTTGATCTGTGCGATGGATAGTTCTTCACGTTTCAGCAAATCTTCATGGTTAGCGTCTGAGTACGGAAAATTGATCTGCGGGAACGATACCCTCGGCCAGTCGAATTTGGCAAACCATTTGGTTTTGACCGGCTGCGTATTGGTCAGGCTTAGCGTGTAACCGCTTCGGCCGTGAAATGCATGCTCAAAATGCAGCACCTTAAAACCTCTCTCCTTTGTATAGCCTTTGGCAAAGTTTTTCTGAACTTTCCAGTCCATCGCAACTTTCAGGGCATTCTCGATGGCCAGCGAACCGCCTGAAATGAAAAATGCATGAGGCAGGTATTCCGGGATGCCCACACGGTCAAAAGTTTCCATAAACTGTGCGTATTGTTCCGTGTATATATCCGAGTTGGAAGGATTGGTCAAAGCGGCCAGCATGAGGTTCTTTTTGAACGTTTCATCCTCAACCATTTTGGGATGGTTATAACCCAGCGGCACCGAAGCAAAACAGGTAAAAAAGTCGAGCAGGGTGCGTTTATATTTGGCATCGTAAATATAAACTCCCTTACTTTTTTCCATATCAAAAGTGAGGTCGTAACCATCGGCGAGGATATGCTTCTTTAACGAAGCCTGTACGTTTTCGGGTGAGATCAGCAGTTTATACATAAGCAATCGGTTTCTGCAAAATTACAAAAAAAGGCCTTAAAAACAACAATTTGGGCATTTTTGAACCGATTGCTCAAAAAGTATGTTTAAATTGTTTAAACCTGTTTTTTGTACCGAAAGAGGAAATAGTCTTGTGGATTTTCCTTAGGAAACTTGTTTTTGATTTTTGTATCTTAGTATAAGTTTTGCTTAAACCTGCTCAGATGCATGAAATGTTTCCTGCTTTTATTACTTGTATCATTCGCTCAAATTTTATTGGGACAAAGTGTGGATTCTGTTTCAAAAATTATTTTTCAATATGGTAAAGGGCATAACTCATGGGGCGAGCGTGGAGTTTATGACAACGAAGAAATAATTGAAATTTCCAGGTTCGCAAGTAATACTTTTGTGATTTCAAAATATTTGACAATTACCCGTTATGATAA
>DASZWG010000098.1:0-4056 GCA_035546675.1 Mucilaginibacter sp.
CGGGCCGAATGATGTATGGGTTGCACCGAACGGGGATATGTATTTTACCGATCCTTATTACCAGCGCGACTACTGGACGCGAACAAAACCCGATCTTACTGGCCAGGATGTTTATTATTTACCTAAAGGCAGCCATACACCTGTGGTTGTAGTATCCGATATGGAGCAGCCCAACGGTATTGTGGGTACACCTGATGGTAAATATTTATATGTTGCTGATATAAAAGCTAATAAAACTTTTAAATATACTATTGCTTCAGATGGAAAGTTGACTGACAAGCAATTCTTCACACCACTGGGATCAGATGGAATGACGCTGGATGCGGACGGAAATGTATACCTGACCGGGAAGGGAGTAACGATTTTTAACCCGAAAGGCCAGGAGATCGCACATATCGGCATTAACGAACCCTGGACGGCTAACCTGTGTTTTAGCGGCAAAAACAAGAACGAGCTTTTTATTACTGCGTCAAAGGCAATCTACATTCTGAAAATGAATGTAAAAGGTGTGGAGTGAGGCCCGACCGACAGTTACACGTACAGGTGCGTGTAAATTTCCAAATGCCTTATTATCTCATCATTTATCATATATGAAATTTTATATTTGGCCGTATAAATTTCAGGTTATGTGCTTGCTGCAAAGCTGAATTTGATTAATATTGCACAGCCCGTGCTATGAAAAGCCGGTATGTTAATATCTCTCAAAAATTTACTTTGGATAAATAAAAAACAAAGCAAAAGAGGTATCAGTTACATTAATGTTGTCTTAACTTTGACAAAAGTTTCCTCAGCGCTGCATCTATGTTCAAACAGTCAAAACCAATATAAACACGCTTAGTTATTTCATGAAAGAATCAAAAAGTGCTTCACCGAAAATCCTCTCCATCGACATTGGCGGTTCGCACGTTAAGGCCACAGTTTTAGATGAAAAGGGTTCGTTAACGATGGACTATGAAAAAATAGAAACACCCAAGCCCGCCAACCCCGAAAATATGATCGCTTCGATCAAGAAACTTGTCAAATCATTTCCTGAGTACGATATGATATCGGTAGGTTTCCCCGGATATGTAAAAAGGGGCATTGTTTATACAGCGCCAAACCTGGGTACCGATTACTGGAAAAACTTTGACCTGAGCAAAAAGCTGGAACAGGAATTGGGCAAGCCTACACGTGTAGTAAACGATGCCGATATGCAGGGATTAGGTTTGGTAAGCGGGAAGGGGCTCGAAATGGTGCTCACGCTCGGTACAGGCTTCGGAACCGCCCTGCTGGTCGACGGCCAGTTGATGCCGCATCTTGAAATTTCCCATCACCCGATCTCGAAAGGCAAAGATTACGATGAATATATCGGCGATAAAGCCTTGCAAAAAGAAGGCGTCCAGAAATGGAACCGCCGCATGAAGAAGGTTCTGAGCGTCATCAAAACGGTAGTGAACTATGATACTTTATACATAGGCGGAGGCAATTCGGATAAGCTGAGTTTTAAACTGGATAAGAATATTAAGATCGTGACCAACCAGGAAGGTATCAAGGGTGGCGCCCGGCTGTGGTTCCAGGACGAACGTCACAACCTGATCACCTCAACCCCCGAATTAGTTGAATAACCGGTTCACAACAATACAATAACATATTGATATGGAGACAAACACACAAAGTATAGAACAATTAGCAATAGATACAGTAAGGGTGTTATCGGCTGATGCCGTACAAAAAGCGAACTCGGGCCACCCCGGTACACCGATGGCGCTGGCGCCCGTGGGCTATGTGCTGTGGTCGCAATTCATGCATTATAACCCTAAGAACCCGCATTGGCCCAACCGCGACCGGTTTATCCTGTCGGCCGGGCATGCCTGTATGTTCCAGTACAGTTTCCTGTACCTTACGGGTTATGATCTTACGCTGGATGATATTAAGCAATTCAGGCAATTACACAGCAAAACAGCTGGTCACCCGGAATATGGTTTACTGGATGGAATAGAGGTTACAACAGGTCCGCTGGGACAGGGCTTTGCTAACGGAGTAGGTTTTGCCATTGCCCAAAAATACCTGGCCGAACGCTATAACAAGCCCGGATTTGACCTGTTTAATTATAAGATTTACGCCATTTGCAGCGACGGCGACCTGATGGAGGGCGTAGCTTCGGAAGCAGCATCTATAGCGGGGCACCTCGAACTCGGCAATATCATTTATCTCTATGACGATAACCATATTTCCATTGAAGGAGATACGGATATAACCTTTAACGAGGACGTGGCCGAGCGTTTCAGGGCTTATGGCTGGCACGTACAGGTGGTTGACGATGCCAATGATATTCACGCTTTGTCGAATGCGATCAATAACGCAAAGATCGAGATCAGCAAACCTTCGCTGATCAAAGTTCGCTCGCACATCGCCTATGGCAGCCCGAATAAAGTAGATACCGCCGGAGCACACGGTTCGCCGCTCGGCGCCGATGAGGTTAAGCTGGTGAAAAAATTCTTCGGATTTGATCCCGAACAATCTTTTGTAGTACCCGATGAAGTGCTGAAATACTACCGTTCCTGCGGTGAAAAAGGCGCCGGAATTGAAGATAAATGGAACGATCTGTTCAAATCCTATAAAGAAAAATTCCCTGAACTGGCTGCTGAATACGAATTATTAGCCGCCGATAAATTACCCAAGGGATGGGATGCTGAGTTGCCCGTATTTAAACCCGAAGGCAAAATGGCAACCCGCCAGGCATCGGGCAAAGTGCTGAACGCAATTGCCGGTAAATTACCCAACCTGATCGGCGGCTCGGCCGACCTTGCGCCTTCTACAGACACGAACCTGAAGGATTATAATTCATTTACGGTTGAGCACAGGGACGGCCGTAATTTCCATTTTGGTATACGCGAACATGGTATGGGCTCGATCCTCAATGGTATGGCGCTCACCAAAGGCATTATGCCGTATGGCGCCACCTTCCTGATCTTTTCGGAATACATGCGCCCGCCGATTCGTTTGGCGGCCATCATGAAGATCAGGCCGGTGTTTATTTATACGCATGACAGTATCGGTTTGGGCGAGGACGGTACAACCCATCAGCCGATAGAACAACTGATCTCGCTGCGCTCGATACCCAATATAACGGTTATCCGCCCGGCCGATGCCAATGAGACGGCACAGGCATGGAAAACAGCCATTGAACACCAGGGCGGCCCGGTTGTACTGGTGTTTACGCGCCAGGGGCTGCCAATCCTTGACCAGGACAAATATGGCAAAGCTGATGGCCTGAGCAATGGCGCATATATCTTGTCGGATTCGGATAAAACGCCTGATGTGATCCTGATGGCCACCGGTTCGGAAGTGACGCTGATATTGCAGGCGCAGGAAAAGCTGAAAGCCGAAGGTATCGCAGCCCGTGTGGTAAGTATGCCATCGTGGGAACTGTTTGAAAAGCAATCTGCAGCGTACAAGGAACAGATTTTCCCGAAATCGGTCAGGAAAAGATTAGCGGTAGAAGCAGGGTCGCCGCTCGGCTGGCATAAATATGTGACCGATGAGGGCGATATTATTGCCATGCATACCTTTGGTGAATCGGCGCCGGCTGAGCAATTATTTGCGGAGTTCGGTTTTACGGTTGATAATGTAGTTGCTAAGGCTAAAGCGCTTTTAAAATAGGTTTGAGACAGGAAAATTGAGACATCAGAGTTTTTAAAAACGCTCTGTCTCAAATCACACATCTCACATCTCATATCTGACGATAATGAATTGGCAAAGCGACATACTCAGGGACCTCGGTTGGTCCGACAACATTATTAACCGCGAAGAAAAGCAAAAAGTAGCCGACGAGATCGCAAAAAAGGTAAAAGATGGGGATATCCTGGGCGTTGGGTCGGGATCGACATCTTTCCTCGCGCTGCTGGCGATTGCAAAGAAGGTAAAAGAAGAAGGGCTGAGCATCAAGGCTATACCGACTTCGATAGAAATATCGCTATTCTGTACCAAGCTGGGTATCCCGCTGACCACTTTGTATGAGCACAGGCCCGACTGGCTGTTCGATGGCGCAGATGAGGTCGACCCCAAACACAGCCT
>DASZWG010000099.1:0-3911 GCA_035546675.1 Mucilaginibacter sp.
GGAGTAGGTTTTGACTGGGAAGAAAGGGGCCAAGTATGGCTGAAGGTGGAAGAAGAAATGCGCGAGTTTAAAAATGAATTCAAGGCAGAGGACGAAACGCTGATCGATCGGGAAAAGGCAGAGGGTGAGTTTGGCGATCTGCTGTTTTCACTTATCAATTATGCCCGTTTTATCAATATTAATCCCGAGGATGCGCTTGAAAAAACAAATCGTAAATTTATCAGGCGTTTCCAGTATCTTGAAAATAAAGCAAGAGAAAATGGCCGGCAATTGCATGATATGAGCCTGGCCGAAATGGATGTTTTTTGGGAAGAGGCGAAAAAGTTGTAAAATAATTTCAGGGATGTATCGTTTTATTGCATTACCCCGTATGGTTGTAAAACTTCAAACATGAGAGGCAGATTTATTTACTTTATCCCATTGCTTTTTACACTTTGTGCGGGTTGCTTCGGCACTAATTCACCCGCTCCTCCCGCCCCATTGCCATCAGGTACGTTTGCCGGTCAATTCAGACTGCTTCACAGACAGCAAAATAAGACCACATTCGACACCTTAAAAGCGAATATAACCTTAACCATGAAATCATCAGATTTTACCTATGCGGTTACAGGCGACACTTCTACGGTACATGCCGGAAGCCATGGTGTTTGGGGTATTGCAGGCACGAGTATTGCATTTACGGATGTTACTTTCCCAAAATCAGGGACCACTACCAAAACCCATCTTAACGGCTATTATACTTACTATTATGATGGTACCGTCTTCCAGATCGTGGCTACTAGCCTGGACACGCTGGCATTACAATATGACCTGAAAAGAACTCAGTAATACTTCCATTTCATTTGACGGGGCCGGCATTGTTTGCCGGCCTTTTATTTTAGCGAAACCCAGGAGTAGTGAAAAATTTTACTAATTGTAGCGATATTGGTATTGGTTTCGTATTGTCAGTAAATTGAATAAATCGACTCAGAGGCTGAATATTATTGAATGTATCCACCCCCGCGCATTGCCGATGACGAACTGATCAGGCAATGCAAATCAGGCAGCTTAAAACACCAGGAACTGCTCTACAAGCGGTTCTACGGCTATGCCATGGGCATTGGTCTGAGATATTGCCTGAACCGGGATGATGCAATGGAAGTGGTGAATGATGCTTTTATAAAAGTATTTAATGCGATGAAAGGCTATGACGAAGGCAAGTCGTTTAAAGCCTGGCTGCGCACCATAGTAGTTAATACTGCTATAGACAGGCGGCGTAAAGACATGAAGCTGCAGTTTAATACCGACCTGGATCACGCTGACTCGTTAACCATCAGCATCACTTCTATCGATAACATACACGCCCGCGATATTCTGGATATGATGAAAGGGTTACCCGCCATACAACTGGCGATCTTTAACCTGTACGAGATAGACGGGTACAATCACGAAGAAATATCTGATATACTGAATATCCCCGCCAGTTCATCACGGGTGTACCTGAGCAGGGCCAAAGAAAAAATGAGAAAGATAATCAGGATAGAAACTCAAGATCATGGACGATCCGTTGGATAACGACTTAAGGAAGCGAATCAGAGAGGTATTCGAGAATTTCGAAGATGCTTCTGCTGATGAAGGCTGGCTTCTCCTCAGAGAAAAATTCCCTGAAAAGAAGAAAAGCAGACGTATAATATGGCTGTGGCTGCCTGCTGCTGCCGCATTACTATTGCTTTTTATAAGCATATTATGGTTCAGACCAGCCGGGCCAAACAACCAGCAGGCAACGATTAGCCAAAAGGAGGCTGCAAAGATTACCGGTGTTAACGCGCAGGGAACGAAAAATCATGGGGACACTACCCGCCTGGTAAATCCCTCGAATATGGCCATAACCAGCACTTCTGTCTCAAGAACTGCAAAAAAGCCCGCTTCAATCCAATCTGGAATTGTGTCGGCCTTAATAACCAGGACAAGAAATAAAATATCGCAAGAACAAAAGGAACCAGGTCAACCACCGGCGCAGCGGGGAAACATCGCTCAGCAGCCTGATATTGCCAACATATCCCCTCCCGGCAAACAGGATCAGTACGCGATAACGAACAGACCGAAAAAGGCAATTAGTAAAGATACTTTCTTAGACGTTAAACCCAATACTGCTATCGCCACAACTGAAAAACCAAAGTTAGCCGTTGAAAATCCTGAACAAAAGGCAAATCAAAAGCCTTTTGAAAACATCTATGCTGATAATACAAAACCCGTTCAAAAAGATCAAAACATAGGCAAAAGAGTAAGGTTCAGTATGTATGCTACAACATTTTTCAATTATGCGCACGGAAGCAGCAACCAGTTCAATGCCGGGGGGGGCTTTACATCCGACATCCGGCTGAGTAAAAGGTTCAGCATTTCAACCGGCGTTGCTATAGCGCAAAACACCTTAAGCTATAATATTGAACCGCCGCCTTCCACCGCAAGTCAAACCAACCAGATCGCAACAGCATCGGTGACCTTCGCTGCTTCAAATACTTTCCATATTGCTGCCCCGACATTTAGAAATTACAATGCCGATCTGATTGGGCTGGACGTGCCCCTGAACCTGAAATATACTTTCAATCCGGAAAAGGGTGGCACTTACATCATGGCGGGACTCAGCTCGGGTACATTTATTAATGAGACCTATACATACAGCTATAATGATCCTGCGCCATTTTCAGCCAATGTATCACAGGTACAGGATCAAACCACGCACAACAGCTTTAACAGCTTTTATTTCGCAAGGACGCTGAACCTGTCTTTCGGTACCGGTTATTCGCTGGGTAAGAACAGGCTGATCATTGAGCCGTTTCTCAAATACCCACTCGACGGCCTTGGCACGCAACAGATACGTTTCGGGGCCGGAGGTATAAACCTGAAGTTCAGTTTTAGCGGTAAGTAGTGAAGGAAAGGTATTTATTTGAACCTGATCGCTTTAACAGGCGATATTTTGGTAACCAGCATTGACGGTACGATCATGACCAGGATGCAGACCAGCAGCGTACCAAGGTTGAGCAGGAACATATCGGGCCACCATTTTACCAGTATGGGTACGAAGCGCATGTAATAAGATTCCTCATCCAGCGTAAAAAAGTGGGTTTGGGATTGAAACAAACTCACCCCAAGTCCAAAAAGATTGCCGAGTATCATGCCGATACCGATAAGGTAAGATGCGTTGTAAAGGAATATTTTCTGTATGGTCCAATTACCGGCCCCCATTGCCTTAAAAATACCGATCATAGAGGTTCGCTCGAGTATGATGATAAGCAACGCCGAAACCATATTGATGGTGGCGACGATGAGCATCAGGATCAGCATCACCTCGGCATTGACGTTAAGCAGCTTGAGCCATTCGAAGATGTTAGGGTAAAGATCGCTTACCATATATGATTTTAAGCGCAGTGGCATTTTATCGCCCAGGAAGTCATTGGCCTGTTCGAGCCGGTCAAAATCCGAAATCCTTAGTTCATATCCGCCGATCTGGCCGGGATCCCAGTTATTCAGCCGGGCTATGATCGACAGATCGCCGATCACAAACGTTTTGTCAATATCCTCCACCCCTGTATCAAATATCCCGGTAATATAAAAAGGACGTTTACGCAGCGGCTGCTGTACAAAATACATCAGGAATTTGTCACCCACCATCAGCTTGAGCCGGCTGGCAGTATAGCTCGATATCATGATCTGTTTCTGCGCTTCGACGCTATCACTGAAATTGATCACTTTACCCGCCACCAATATTTTTTTGAAAAACGACCAGTCGTAGGTCTTATCGACGCCCTTCATCACCACACCTTCTATCTCGTAACGTGTTTTGATAATGCCCGGTTTGGTGGCAATGGGCATAATGTGCGTAAACAGCGGATTTGCTTTTACTTTCTTCTCAAAATCAGCATCCCTTGCGA
>DASZWG010000100.1:0-9137 GCA_035546675.1 Mucilaginibacter sp.
ACTACTATTTCGCCAAAGTATGCATCCAGGAAGCTGTTCTTTTTCATTTTGCGGGTAATGCCATATTCGATGGGCACGCTTCTGTCCTCGGGTTGGTAAGTACCGAAAACATGATCCCATACATTGAGCAGGTTGCAAAAATTAGTATCCATGTATTTGGGATTCCGCGCATGATGTACCCGATGGAATGACGGTGTAAGAATGATCTTCCCGAGGAAACCAAAACGGGCGTCTTTAACGAGGTTTTCGCCGATATGAATGAAGGCGCCCCAGGTACCGTCGATGAACATGATGACGAACAGCATGGTTGGACTTACGCCAAGTAAAATGCAGACTGTTGTACGAATGGCATCCGCATAAGGAGCTTCGAGGAAGAAATGAGCGAAGGTAATAGAGAGGTTCATTGATTCCGGAGCGTGATGGGTAGAGTGCAGGCACCACAGGATACGGACTTTATGCGCCAGGTAATGATAGATAAAATGCGCGAACTCCCACACAACATAACTGTATATGAACCAATACCAGGTAAAGTTAAGCTTCAAAATAGCATATTCACTAAAAAATCCGATACACAGCGCTACCATAGCAATAGAGATCATACGGCCTATGAAAGCATTCAATACATAAGTAAAAAAGGATATTTTGTAATCGATCACTCTGAATCGCTTGTAAAGCGCGGCCCGGATGACCTCGATAACGAGGATCAGGGGTATCAGCGGCCCCAACGCTGTAGTAAAGCCATCCCAGGTCAGGAACTTGTGATAATCTCCTGACTTCAGGATATCTATTAACCCATCAAAACCCCAGAAACCGCGAAATTCTTCCCAAACAATTTTTAAAAAATGTTCCATAACGTTTATAACCGGTTCACGAATTTATAAAGAAACCTTACAAAAGGTATATTTAATTAAAACTCAGCGTAACTAATTGCCAAACAGCATAGTCAAATTAGTAATGACCACGTATATATGAATACCAGGAGCCTCATTCGAAAATACCCGGTTGCCAGCTATTTTATGATATGCTTCACCATTTCATGGCTTGGAGCGTTTGCCCTGGTAGCTCATAAAATATTCAGCGGCCAGGATATTACGAAGATGGACAGCCTCCTGATGTTTCCTGTTATGATACTGGGCCCCGCTATAACCGGTATCACCCTGACTGCCATTGTGAATGGGGAAAACAGCCTGAAAAACTTGAGGATGCGCATGGGCAAGTGGAAAGTGCCGGTAAAATGGTACTTTGCTGCTATAATAATCCCGCCTGTACTCATTACAACAGTTCTTTTATTACTTAGCCATTTTGTCTCACCTGTGTTCAGGCCAAATTTCTTCCCTTTGGGATTTTTGTTTGGTATCCCTGCCGGCTTTATGGAAGAAATCGGCTGGACGGGCTTTGCATTTCCTGAAATGCAACTTAAATATGGCACGATGAAGGGTGGAATTGTATTAGGCCTGTTGTGGAGCTTATGGCATTTACCTGTTATTGACTCACTCGGCGCGGCCAGCCCGCATGGAAAATACCTGCCTTTATTTTTCCTGTCGTTTGCCGGTATACTCACTGCCATGAGGCTTATTATAGCTTGGATTTATTCGAACACCGAAAGCATCCCGCTGGCCCAGTTGACTCATATCGTATCTACAGGAAGTTTGGTAATGTTTGGCGCTCCGCCCTCACCCGGCCTGACCCCGTTGAGAGAAACCCTGTGGTACGGCGCCTATGCCGTTTTGCTCTGGGTTGTTGTTTTTATCATATATCGTACCCAACCATTAGTCAAAAACAGACCGGTTCCAAATGCACAACCTTTATAGTGCGGCTTTCGTTTACATCCTGAAAACCCAAAAAATTGCGTACCGTAATTCTTTTACAACCCACCTGCATGTGCGATACATGCGGTGAGCCTTTTAAGCTTCGGAAGCACCGCGGCCTGTTTCTCAAAACATTCCTCTTCTTTGCTGATGTGCGCAAGTATTATTGCGCGAATTGTAAGATAACCTATTACCAGTATAACGGTTTATCATTTACGCTCCCTTCGCGATCACAAAAAACCGGGAAATAAATTTTGTTTGCTTAAGTGACTGATCTTAAAAATCTTTCCTATTTTTAAGATAAAATCCCTTTTATCCATGAGATCACAATTATGAAAAAGACCAGCCTTGCGACCATCGTCCTGATTTTTCTGTGCAGCCTGCTTTACGCCCAGCAGGAAAATGTTGATACCGCAGCGTTCCGCCTTATCAGGAATGCAGAGATGAGCAACTCACATATCCCGATGATAGCCCATTACATAACGGATGTATCCGGGCCGAGGCTCACCAATTCGCCCGGCTTCTTCAGGGCCGCTAACTGGACAGTTGAAACCATGAAAAAATGGGGAATGGTCAATGCTGAACTCGAACCCTGGGGTGAATACGGCCGCGGCTGGGATGCAGAACAATTCAGTGTGTGGATGGACGCACCATACCGCCAATCCATCATTGGCTATGCAGTACCCTGGAGCGCTAATACCAGCGGCGAGGTTCGTGCAACGGTTGCCCTGCTGACGAATACACAAATGAGCGATTTGAGCTATATGGCAAAGCACTATGGAGATTTTAAAGGAAAAATCATCCTGGTGACCAGCAGCCGTAAACAGATAGATGGCGACTTTAAGCCTTTTTCGACCCGGCTTACCGACAGTGAGCTGATGAAAATGCCCGATTCATACATGATATCGCGCAAAACAATCGATTACTATATCAAAATACTCAAAGTGCAAAATGATGTACTCATGAAGCTGAAGGAAGCAGGCGCTGTGGCCCTGCTCACCTCGAACGGGCGCGATGGTACGGTAACTGTACAATCTTTTGAAGGTTATAAAATTGGTATGCCTGAAAGCCTTCCCGAAGCTGTTATTTCGGGGGTAGACGGGTTAAAACTCAAACGCCTGATCGCTTCCGGTCAGCCGGTAGAATTATCGCTCAACATACAGGGCAAATTTTACAACGATGACACCAAAGGTTATAATGTCGTGGCCGAGATACCCGGCAGCGATCCCAAACTAAAGGCACAGATCGTTATGCTGGGCGGTCACCTCGATTCGTGGAACGCTGGTACAGGCGCCACCGACAACGGAGCAGGGTGTATTGTGATGATGGAGGCCGTTCGCCTGCTCGATTCACTGCACCTGCAACCCAAGCGTACTATTCGCATTGCACTATGGAGCGGCGAAGAAGAGGGCCTGCTCGGATCATACGCTTACGTTAAAAATCATTTTGGCAATGCTGAAACCGGCGAGATCAAGCCTGAACAATCCAACATTTCGGTTTATTTTAACCTGGATAACGGCACCGGCAAAATACGGGGTATCTATGCCCAGGGCAATGCCCAGGCAAAATCAATATTTGAACAGTGGTTCGGGCCCTTTCATGACCTGGGTGCACAAACTGTCACGATGAGCAATACCGGCTCGACAGACCACCTTTCGTTCGACTGGGATGGCATACCCGGATTCCAGTTTATCCAGGACCCGCTGGATTATGAAACCAAAACACACCATACTAATATGGACACTTATGATTACCTGCAAATGGATGACCTGAAGCAAGCGGCCATTATCGTAGCGTCATTCGTATACCAGGCCGCTAACCGCCCTGAAATGATGCCCCGTAAACCCATAGTAAAAGAACAGTTTGTATTCGACGGGTTTTAAGTCAATCCGGCCAAATGCCTTTTTGAAGCCAAAAATGCACGGCGGGGTTAAAAGCTGTTCTGCCAAATAAAATTATGCAGGTGTCCATGAAATGATCTTATTGATCAGAATGCACCTTTTTTTCATAATTATCTTTTTCAAATCAATTTTTTAGTGTAAATTGGACACTGTCTGCCAAAACGTTATGTTGGATAAAAACAAAACGACATCCCCTATGGTTAACAGGTTATGATCAAGAGAGTTGCATTAGGTGTCACGCTAAAAAATACCCACAGGCAGGTATTGATTGATCAATTAACCGCCGGTAAAAAAGGCATGAACGAATCTATAGCCTATAATCTTTCAGATTATGAGAACGGGCGTGAACTTGGCACCATAATTTTTGATCAAAAAAAAGATAACTGGGATTATAAGGGACCTCTGTCGAGCCACGACCTGTACCAAATCGCCCGCTTCATACAGAACTATAATGACGACGACTGGAATTTTTAGTCGTCATGTTCAATCCCGTTAATGATCAGGAATGAATATAATTCCGTAGTTGTTGTATGGTTTCTTCATGGGTCAGTATTGTTTCAGTCACCAGGTCGTTTATCGAAATGATACCACACAACTGATCCCCCCTGAACACCGGCAGGTAGCGGATATTATTCTCGCTCATAATGTGCATACAGGTCTCGACAGAGTTTTCGGGCATGATATGCGGCAAATCAACCGTCATGATCTCACGTACCGATGTTTCATCCGAAGATTTTCCTTTCAGGATCACCTTTCTCGCGTAATCGCGTTCAGTAAGCAGCCCCAGGTATTGACCATTATCGGTTACGATCACCGAACCAATATTTTTATCGTCCATTAGTCTGAGTGCGTCCAAAACCGAGGTGTCTGCATCAATGGAGATAACTTTGCTCCCCTTGCGGACAAGGATATCCGATACCTTTTTCATAACTTACAGATTTAGTGGGAAATCAGGGCTTATACTCAAATATAAAAATCAGTTCTGAAAATCCATAGCATTTATTTAAAAATGTATTTTTAAACCCTGTATATTCTAAAACTTATGAGAAGAGTTCTTTTCGGCATTGTTTGTTTCCTAATCTTCATTACCAAAGCTGCAAGCGGCCAGGATACAACCGGAAAATATTTTACATCATTTGACGGTGTAAAGATCTATTATGAAGTTAAAGGGTCAGGCTATCCGGCTGTGCTTGTGCATGGGTTTTCGGGTACCAGTCAGGGTTGGAAAAGAGGCAAATTATACGGCCACCTGCTCAACGCCGGGTACAAAGTGATTATTATGGACCTGAGAGGTAACGGCCGCTCCGGTAAACCGCATACCGACAAAGCTTATGCAAACGATGCTGAGGTGAAAGATGTGATGGGCCTTGTTTCGATGCTGGGTATAAAGCACTATGACCTGGTAGGCTATTCAAGGGGATCGATCATTGCCTCCGAGTTGATAGTTCATGATCAACGGGTTAATAAAGCCGTTATGGGCGGGATGGGTGCAGATTATACCAATCCGCAATGGCCCCGCAGGATACATGCTTATAAAGCCTTGATGGGTGATACTTCGTTTCATGATGTAGACGGAATGATGGCCTACATTCACAGCGAACATTTTGACGATCTGGCCCTTGCCCTACAGCAAAAATATCAGCCTTCAACCAGTCCGAAGGAACTGCTAAAGATCAGGAAGCCGGTTCTGATAGTCAGGGGTACCGAGGATAAAGGAGACGGATCGGAAACAGAGTTGCAGAAAATGATACCCGGTTCAAAGCTCGTTTATGTGCCGGGCGATCATGTCGGGGCATTTCTGGCGGAACAGTTTTCGGATGCTGTTATCGCATTTTTCAAATGATAATTTGATTATAGTATCAGAAATCGAGCCTGCCATATCTCACTTAAGATATTTTTTGCGTTAATGCTTCCGTCGGACACAAACAATTTTCCGCGTTCATTTGCTATCAGGCGACATGTACAAAGCTATTCTGTTACTTCTGTTCGGTTTATTGCCCGGCTTGCTTGTTGCCCAAAAAGCTATTGACCCTTCACGGCAGATCGATACTGCCGGTAAAAAAGATGTTATCGATATTGCTAAATCAATTCTCCATATCAGCCCCAAACCCGTCGAACCCGAAAAGGGCAAATCAGTTTATTTTTCCGTTTTACCTTTATCGATGTCTGTCCCCGGCGGAGGAACCGCTTTATTTACCGCCACTACGGCCGGTTTCTATATGGGCGACCGGCAGACGACATACCTTTCTACCGTTACCTTTACGCCTTATTTTAGTTTTCATCACCGGTACGGATTACCGTTACGATCTAATTTATGGCTAAAGGATAACAACTGGTTAATACAGGGCGACACCCGGTTCCTGGTTTATCCGCAATATACCTGGGGGCTGGGGGGTGGACAGCCGGAGTTCAATAAATTTATAGTCAATTACGAATATATCCGCTTTTACCAAAGCGCCCTCAAACGCATTACATCTTACCTGTTTGCCGGGGTTGGTTATAACATGGACTATTACTTAGACATAGAAACCAACAATCCGAATACACTGCAGAAATTCACGGGCTATCCTTACGGTACTTCTTCCGATCAGAATTCATTTTCTTCAGGGCTTACGCTTAACCTGCTTTACGATACCAGGAATAACGATTTCAACCCGCTGCCCGGCGCCTATACCAATGTAGTTTATCGTGTCAATATGCGGGGACTGGGTAGTGACGCCAATTGGCAATCCCTGTATATTGATATGCGTAAATACATCTCACTGACCGACACCAGGCAACACAACGTATTAGCATTATGGGCTTATTATTGGACAACATTCGGGACAGGCACACCCTACCTCAATCTGCCAAGCATAGGATGGGACCCGTATCAGCGCTCGGGCAGAGGGATCGAACAGAACAGGTATCGTGGCAAGAGCCTGGTTTACTTCGAAACTGAATACCGGCGCGATATACTGGCCAATGGCCTGCTCGGGTTTGTTGTTTTTGCCAACGTAAATTCGGTTACCGAACCCGGCAATAACCGTTTTGTCTATTGGCACCCCGCGGCCGGTACGGGTTTACGTATAAAATTCAATAAAAAGTCAGGTACCAATATTACGATAGACTATGGGATAAGCAAAGGATATTCAGATGTTGTACTGGGGCTGGGTGAAGCATTTTAAATCTGCCGGCATATGGAGTTGTAAAGCAGATGTTACGCGAATTCAAATAAAACATCATGATTTATTTCTTTTAAATGACAGATATATTTTTATCTTTGAAATAGTTGCACTTTAATTATCACAAGCCCTGACTCACCGTTTTTTGCCCAAACTATTGTTCCGGAATTCTAATTCAGAATCTTACAAAATTTAAAGACAAAAATTTTTTATGTTAAAGCGCATTTTGGTCCTTGACGATAATGAGGACATCCTTTCGATGGTACATGAAGCGCTTTCGTACGAACAGTTCGAAGTTAAAAGTTTGTCGGGCAGCGAAATGATCGAAGAAGTGCTAAAAGAGTTCAACCCGGATCTTGTCATACTGGATTACCGTCTATCCGGCGAAAATGGCGGCCAGATCTGCCATTATATTAAAACCCATCCCGCGTTTAATAACATACCGGTTATCATATTTTCCGCCTACATACGAAATTATGATGAAATATTAGCTTATGGTTGCGATGCTGTGATCGGCAAGCCATTTGACCTCATTGATCTGATCAGCAAGATCAATAATCTTATTCAGTAACCCATAAAAGTTATTGGTCTTACCAGGTAAGTGATTATTAACAATTTGATAATAGCCGTTTTTGAAAGATTGTAACTGATTTTTATAGATTTGTTAAAGGGGGATTTAATCTTTATACAATAGTCCCTGATTGTATTCGATATGGTCATCGCGCTTAACCAGCAGGAAAATCCGGATAAAAATAGCGAAACCCGAAAATTTCCGCTTTGCCCCAAGTGCAGGGCAGAATTATCATATCGTGTTAAGCGGGGTTTTCTGTTCAAAAAAATACTCACCTGGCTCCCTGTCAAAAGGTATTATTGTTACAAATGCAGGCAAAAGCGTTATGTGTGGAGCTCATAAGGCAATTTGCATAATTCATAATTTTATTAATTTTGTGAGTTGATTTTTAACTATACGCTAATTAATTAATAAAATTGATTGACAATACTACACTTCCCCCAAGCCTTAAACATCCGCCTGTATACTATTGCCGGAAATGTGGTGCATCATACCATTATCAGCTTCACCGCAGCTGGTTTGTAAAAAACGTTTTGTTTTTTTTGCCGGTAAAAAAATATTTCTGTGCTAAATGCCAGAAAGCCAGATATATTACCGTGAATAAAAAAATGGGTAAATGATTAATCTCAGAGTCCGGTGTATTAAATACTGGAAAATCTGTTCACTTTTTTAGCAAAAAAGGTACATCCCGTGCCAATAATATCCTGATTTTCCCGCCGCGTGAACCAATTTTTTAGTTTGGTATATTAATTGTTTTACAAATAAAGACCAAACAATTAATGCAATGCAACGGATTTTAGTGGTGGATGATAACGAAGATATTCTAGAAGTTATTAAGCTGGTACTCGAAGATTATGGTTACGAAGTTTTAACGTTAAGCGATGGGCTGTTATTGCCCGGAAAAATAAACCAATATAAACCTGATCTTATTCTTCTGGATGTAATGCTCGGAAACACGGACGGGCGTGAATTGTGTAAAAAAATAAAATCGGACCCTGTAACACACGGCATACCAGTTATTTTGGTTTCAGCAGGGCATAATCTCGCTGACCGCTTGAAATTAAGTGATTCGCCGGATGATTTTATAGCAAAACCTTACGACATCCACGAACTGCTTGATAAGATACATACGCATATCTGCTCGGCCGCCTGAGAAGATCAGTGGCGTCATAAAACAACCCAAAACTGATCCGGTCAATTTTTGATACCATCCGTTTTGAGTTCCTGGTCGATCTTCTTATCCCATTCAGCCTGCATCGCTCTGTCGAGCCCATGACGGGTTTCATTGTCATATCGTTTTTGCATCGCTGTCAGTTCGCGCAGTGTTTCAAAATATTGCATATCTATCGGTCCGTCATAATCATCAACCGGTAATTGCATAGCCAGGATCTTATGTTTAAAGCGCTCGGCCACGATCTTCGCGATATCAAAATGGCGCTGTTCATGATTGAGCGCATAATCATCCCGGCCGCCCGGTTTTACCAAACAATCGCTTTTAGGCAGATCGACCTTTAGAGCTATGTCAAGGATGACAACACCTTTGCTCACCGCCATTTTTTCGGTATAGCCGATGCTGGTAAATACCTCTGCCTGGAAAGCATCGTCCATCACTCCGTCCCTGAAATCGGCCCAGGTCAGCGGGCGCTTCACCGAATAATAAATAGTGTCTCCTTCGGGGTTTTCGGCATAATCT
>DASZWG010000101.1:0-11881 GCA_035546675.1 Mucilaginibacter sp.
AGTAACCTTTTGCTCGTATCGATACCGGTTATTTTCGTGGTCGGCGGACTGATCAGGAAAGTAAATGTATTCGAAGCTTTTATCGACGGTGCAAAAGCAGGGTTTGAAACATCGATAAAAATAATCCCCTACCTCGTGGCCATGCTGGTCGGCATTGCTGTGTTCCGCAACTGCGGCGCTTTGGACTATATGAACGATGGCCTTCGCTGGACCATGACCCACCTCGGGCTCGATACACGTTTTGTAGATGCCATGCCCGTAGCCTACATGAAACCGCTCAGCGGATCCGGCTCCAGGGCCATGATGATATCCACTATGCAAACTTACGGCACCGATAGTTTTGCCGGCAGACTCGGCTGTATATTCAACGGATCATCCGACACCACATTTTACATCGTCGCGCTCTACTTTGGCGCCGTCGGCATCAAGAGATCACGTTATGCCATACCCTACGGTCTGCTGACCGATCTTGCCGGCATCATCGCATCGATCCTGATAGCTTACATGTTTTTTAGTTAACGAAAACAAAATTTTATTAATTAATACCTTATAAATCACTAACTTACACCTGCAAAAAAACAGAAAGGCATAACATTTCACAGCTTTAGTTCATATTCAGATCACATTGTGTATCAGGCATATATTTTTAAAATATCCGTCGCCTTTACCCGCAACTAAAATGCCTGATTTTCGTAAAAGTCCTTAACTATTGAGCACATACAGCGGTATACTAAAGCCATGACTCTCAAAGGGGATGTATGTCGGACTAATTGAAGTATAATTTTATTAACCAGGGGGTATATTTCTGATGGGCAAGTTATTTGTAAAAGTTTTATTTTCTTTAACGCTCTTCATTCTTTTTGCATCAGGTGCATACGCTCAAACCATTACTGTCGGAAATGTCGATAACGGGCCTTACGGACAGGGATCAACCATAGCTGTACCGATCAATATTGACGATTCCGGGGGGTGTATACAGCGAAACAATACTTTCAACCTGTATCTGTCGGATGCTTCAGGTAACTTCACTCCGGGTACGCTGATCGGGACCTATAATGGTTTTTACGCTGCATTTATCAACGGGACAATACCCAATGTTCCGGCAGGAACGGGGTACAGGGTCGAAGTAAGGTCGACTAATCCTGCCGTTACTAGCTCCATATCGGCGCCTTTTACCATCACAGGCAATACAGGCATTACGGCGGGGGCGTCATCCCAGATACTCAACCCCTCCTACCCGGAAGTATACGGTCAGTGCGACGGCGTAGACAATTCGCAATTTGTTTTCACCAACACATCGACTGCCGGGACAACCACTACAGCTACGTTTTACAACGAGCTCACCAAAACCACCGAAGCATCTAATGTGCCGCTCACAGCAGCAGGATATACTTTTACGGCTCACACCGGTAATTACACGGTTACCGTGAAAGCGCAGGATGCAACGGGGACGGTGTCAACTTATGACTACCAATTGATCAATAATGTGATCAATACCACCATCGGCTCAACCGGTAACCTGACCGTATGTCTGATTAACGGTAAAGGCGATCTGACCATTAATATCGACATTTCTTCCTCAACGGGCATTCAATACAATTATCCGGGCAACTTATACACAATCAGTTGGGGTGATGGCTCGCCTTCGACGGTATACACATTGTGCCAGATACAAGCGCTTAATGGCCAGCTTACCCATACTTTTACCAAGACATCATGCGGCAACACCGTAGTTTTTAAATCGAGTAATATTTATTGCGGACAAATAGGTTCATCGCCGAGTAATAATGCCAAGGTGATCATTCCACCAAAGAATTCATTTACGATGCCTCCGGTTGCCTGTGCCGGCAGCCCGGTCACGATCACCAACACTTCTGATCCCGGTGTTGATGCGAACACCTGTACCACCAACAATAACGCGCTGTATAGCTGGATAGTGGATGGCATAACAGTCGCCTCAAATTACCCGCTTAGCAAGCAGTTCGTACTCCCGGCAACCACCCCTGCCGGATCGCACGCGATTACGCTTCACCTGCAAAACGGAAGCGGAGGCTGTACTTCGCCGGACACGACCGAAAATATTTGTCTTCAAAATGCTCCGCAACCTATTTTTTCAGTACCGGCAACGCCTGTTTGCTTATCCGGCGGTCCGGTAACACCAACGAATAATTCGATTGTTGACGCAACATGCAGTCTGGCTAACCAATATATCTGGACCGTAACCGGCCCCGCTTCTGTTACCTACGCCGGCGGGACAGATGCCAACAGCCAATCGCCTCAATTCGTATTTTCATCTCCGGGTATTTACAAGGTTCAGCTGGCCATCACAACGGCAACCTGCGGAAAGGTAACCGCCGCCGCACAAACCATCGTAGTCAATGATACACCGGTTGCTACGCTTTCGCCCAATACGACCCTATGCGGGAACAACCAGGATCTGACGTTCGACCCTAATCCCGGTCCGACAAAAACTGTATTAACCGGCACGGCACAAACACTGCCCACCACCTATACCTGGACCATAACTGGCGGCGCTTTCAGTTTCCAGGGTGGCAGTAACGCAAACAGCCAGTACCCCCAAATCTTATTTACCGATTTCACAACATACACCATACAGGTTACCCATCAAAACACCTGCGGAACTGCTACATCGACACAAACTATCACATTTGTAAAGGCGCCAACAGTTACAGCCGGGAATAACCAGACCATTTGCGCGAGCAACCCGGCAGCCACGCTATCCGGCAAGATAACAGGAACCGTTTCAAGCTATCAATGGGTGGGCGGAACAGGTACTTTTTCGCCGGGCCGCGACTCGCTCAAAGTTCAATATACGCCCTCTGCCAGCGAGATCAGCGCGGGTAAAGTAACGCTGGCTCTGCAGGCTACTACAGCGTTGCCCGCGCCTTGTAACGTGATAGCCAGCGATATTACGATCAACATTACGCCGATCGACAATGTGACCAGTCCGCCCGCCGAAACGATATGTACCGGCCAGCCGCTCAATTATACGATCACTGCAAGTGATCCCGCAAGCACGTTTACCTGGACAGCCTCGGTTACTTCGGGAACCGCTACAGGATTTACCGCCTCTGGCAGCGGCGATACGATCAATGACGTTATAACCAATACAGGCGCAACGACGGATGCTGTTGTAGTTTATAAGATCATCCCGCTGAACAGCGGATGTACGGGAAACACCTTTACGCTAACCGTAACCATACATCCTTTGCCGGTGATCACGGCATCAGCTACCGCCTCGTCAATATGCAGCAACGAACCGGCCAATATCCTGATCAAAACAAACATCCCGAACACCAGCTATACCTGGACCAGCACCGCACCGGCTGGAATTACCGGGAATACCAATCAATCAAAGGCCATTGTGACCACCGGCATACAAGATTTACTGGTGAATAATTCTTCAGCACCCGGTGTCGTCACCTATACCATTACACCCTATAACGGTACCTGCGCCGGCACACCCGTAACAGCAAAAGTGACCGTGCAGCCGTTACCTATCGAATCTGTCCCCGGACCGGATGACGAGGTGTGCAGCACCACTATCTATACACTTCAGGGTAACGATCCCTCACCCGGAACGGGCAAATGGACGCAGGTGGCAGGACCGGCCGGTGCGACGTTTTCGGACGATACGGATCCCAATGCGGTTGTAAGCGGTCTTATTCCGGGTAACACTTACCAGTTTCAATGGACCATAACAGTCAGCCCTACCTGCCCGTCGAACAGTAATGCGGTAACGATCATCATAGACAAACCTACAACAGGCGGCAGTACGGCCGGGTCGGCAACGGTATGTTCGGGAACCAATAATGGACAGATCACCCTTACCGGGCAACAAGGTACAATATTACGCTGGGAATCATCAACCAACAACGGTGCCACCTGGCAGCCCATAGCAAACATTACCAGTAAGCAGATCTACAGCAACCTGACCCAAACCACACAATTCAGAGCCATAGTACAAAGCAGTAAATGCGCTTCGTCACCTTCATCGGTAAGCACGATAACCGTTAATCCGGTAACGCTGGCTGCCGATGCGGGCCAGGATCAGAGTATCTGTAATCAAACTTCGGCTATACTGAACGGCAACGATCCCTCGCCGTTCAACGGCGTATGGACACAGGTTTCCGGACCCGCGGCCACAATTGTCAACCCGTCAAGCCACCAGACACAGGTAACCGGGCTGGTCAATGGTAATGTGTACACATTTATGTGGACGATCAAAGGGCTATCGCCCTGCGCCGATAGTCAGTCGACGGTTAATGTTACTGTTGTTGATGATGCTACTGCAAGTTTCACCATGGATGTGAATCACGGATGCGGACCGACCACTGTAACCTTTACCAACACATCCACGCCGGCGGGTTTGGCCAGCTTTAACTGGGATTTCGGGGACGGTACAACCTATACCGGCACAAACCCGCCGCCACATACTTTTGCACCATCGGCTAACGGTAAAGAGATCGTTTATAATATTGAACTAACCCCGACCAGCAATTGCGGTGTAAAAACACCTTTTATAGCCCAGGTGACGGTGAATCCTCAAGTACCAGTAGCTAAACTTTTCCCGAGCCAGACCTCGGCCTGCGGTCTGTTTACTCTGACGGCGCAGAATCTTTCACCCGCAACCAACAACGTACAGTATGATTTTTACCTAACTGATGGGAGCGGTAACATCCTGCAGCATTTGCAATATCCTGACAAAGAAAATGCGGTATTTGGCCCGATAAACCCGACCAAAGCAAGTGATTATACGGTATATCTCGTCGCAACCGATCCATGTGGCAATAAAGGGACATCAACGCCTATAACAGTTTCCGTTTCGCCTTCTTCGGTTGTTTCGCTGATGCAGCTTAAGGGGGACCCGCAGGCCATCTGTCTCGGCAGTTCGGTTACGTTCCAGAATATTTCCTCGGGAGGCGACAGATTTACTTATACTATTTATGATGCTAACAAAAATGTAATAGCAACCATACCGGCGGGTACCGATGATTTGAATTATACACCAACAGCACTGGGAACATATTACGTATCGATCATTGCCGGTAACAACGGCTGCGGAGATGCCCCGGAATCAAAACTGATACCATTCACCGTTTATGCCGATCCCCAGCCTGATTTCACCTTCACGCTCGACAACAGTTATAACGCAACTTTTATCAATAATACGCCGGATGCAGGAGATATACCGGCCACCTCGCTGACCTATAAATGGGACTTCGGCGACGGCACAGTAATATCTACCACTTATGGACCGCAAACCCACCATTTTGATTATAACCAGTCGCCGTTCACCGTAACGCTGACCGCTATTAACGCAGCAAGCGGCTGCTTTGGTACGGCATCAAAAACGTTAGAGGTAAAATTTGAGGGCGGACTTTATCTGCCCAACGCCTTCATGCCATCGAGCTCTAATAGCGATCTGAATATTTTTAAGGCGAAAGGCACACAGCTCAAATCATGGCACATGCAGATATTCAACAATTTCGGTCAGTTGGTTTGGGAAACGACAAAATTAGACAGTAACGGATCGCCGGTTGAAGGTTGGGATGGCACTTATAAGGGCCAGCCCGCACAGCAAGGCGTATATGTATGGCAGATATCCGCTACTTTCCTCGACGGATCGGAATGGAAAGGAATGTCGTACAATAATTCAGTACCCAAAAGAGTGGGTGTGATCCATTTAATAAGATAAATGATGAGGAGATCTGCGGGTACAATTCTATTCCTTTTGGTATTACTCACGTGTATGCGCTCGCATGCACAGGATCACCTGTACTCGCAATTCTTTAATTCCCCATTATACCTCAACCCGGCGCTGACGGGGCAATTTCAGGGCGATCTGAGGATGAACTTCATCTACCGTAACCAATGGACAACGGTACCGGGTACGTTTTCTTATGTGTCCGGATCGATCGATTACAATGTACCGCGTTTTGGCGGCGGGATAGGCTTGCTGGTCACCCGTAGCAGCGAGGGTACTGCTTACCTCGATAAAACCAATTTTTCGGCCCTGTATTCCTATAGCGTTGGATCAGAGGATTTTGTTCTGTCATTCGGGCTGCAGGCCGGCGTAACCAACCGCGTTATCGATTATAGCAAACTGGTATTCGGCGACCAAATAGACCCTACACTCGGCATCGTTTCGCAATCCTCGGCTGCGGCAGGGGGCTTACCTTATAATAACAGGTTCTACTTCGACTCAGGGCTTGGCACAAACCTTGCAATAGGTGAGTTCAATATCGGAGCCGCCTTGCAGCATATCAACCAACCCAACGAGTCATTCACCGGTACCCCGGTTAAATTACCTATGCGTATCAATGGTCATATCAGCTATCGTTGGGACCTTAATCCCTTTGATAACCTGGATGATGACGAAAAATCGTTTGTGATACCATCGGTGGTGTTTTATAAGCAATCACAAGCAGAATCGTACAGCATTGGCATGCAGTATAAGCATAAAAGCGTGAATGTGGGCTTATGGTACCGCAGCGGCGCCGAAACAGGCCCGAGTGCCGTGGTGGTATCGCTGATATTCGATCTTTTCATCAACCGCGATGGTGGCGAAAAACTGCGTTTTGGTATTAGCCACGACGCACCGGTTTCGGGCCTGACCTATGGCAACACAAGCGGCACTACGGAAGGGAGCATTGGCTATCAAACTACGCTGCCTTCGCGCAATGAACCTTCACAGCGATTTGAAGGCGCAAGGCGCTGTTATGAATTTTATTGATATAATTGCAAATGAATAAACCCTACTCGAGCCACAAAGCCATTAAAAAAAGTTTTGCACTTAAAGGACTATTATTATTATTCGCTCTTGCACTGATCTTTGCAGCTTTCATGGTCAGGTATGCCATGTCGGGCTCGCGTGATACAGCCAATGGCATTCCTAACAGCGATGATGCTTATTCTGTTGCCAAGGAATTCATCAGACCCACCATCAAATCGCCGGATGTAAATTTCCCGGAATCTGATTACCAGTGCGCCAAAAAGCCCGACTCGGTTTTTATCATCAAATCCTATGCGGAATCGAAAGGTGTTTCGGGCGCAAAAAATGTGACCACATTCGAAATAACGCTTCGTTTTTTCGGTGGGAAAGTGTCCAGCAAGGATAGCTGGAAAGTACTGAACCTGAATGAAGACTGATATAATGAAAAAAGCACCCCGGCCACTAACCGGGATGCTTCAATCACTCTAAAACAATCACCTCTAAATTAAGAAGTACCTTTAATAATTATGTTGAAATATGTAATTATTGACTAACTGATTTTGTTAGTCAAATATAGCTAATTATACGCTTAGTTAACTGATTATTAACGCTTTTTTGACCTAAAACTGACAGTAACTAATTCATTAGTCCCCTAATGAATATATCGATCAGCAGGAGACGTTTTTTATGGATCTCGTCCAGGTGTTCGATCTTCGGGAAGCTGTTCTTTTTGAAGCCGGTTGCCCCGACCCGCACACCCTGCAGAGCATCAAGCAGCAGATCGACCACCTCGCCTGGATTATCCACAGGTTTTATTTTCCCTTCCTTTACATTAGCGATGATAGTGTTCCCCAGCAGCTCCATTTCTGTCTGGCGTATCTGGTTAATGATCTGCCATATCTCATCGGGCAGGTTTTGCTCGTTCAGCCTGATGAAATCAAAAAAATTGTAATTATTGACGATAAAATTGTGATGTGTATTGACCTGGAACAGGAAAGCTTCCTTCAGATCGGTAAGCTGTGATATACGGTCTTCAATTGTTTTCAGGTATTCGTTAGCCAGCTTTCGGGTTACTGCTATGTATAACTGGCTTTTATCGGGGAAATAATAATAAAGTAACGCTTTGGACATTGAGAGCGCACCGGCGATCTCATTCATCGTGGTTTTGGAATACCCGTAGTGTAAAAATTGCTGGTAAGCAGCTTCTAATATTTTTTCTCGTTTAATATCCTGCTGGTCTATTCCGGCGCTCATTTAATGAAGGGGGCTCGATGTTCCTGACTTTTTTAACAAAACTATCAAATATTCCAGTAATCCGTGCAATTCATTGTGTCATTTTTACATTTTATCGGAATACGCAAAAAAGCCGCCGGGACTTATCCCGTGCGGCTTTGCTATATATTGATTTGATTGTGTGGCTATTTGGCGTCGCTGAGCTCGGGCAGCGCCTGCTGTTCTTCTTCCTTTTTCCGGAATAGCCTGGATTTCAGGCGAACCCGGATAATATACATACAGGGCACCAGGATCAGCGTGATAATGGTTGCAAACCCGAGACCAAATATCATGGTCCACGAGAGCGGCCCCCAGAAGGCTACATTATCCCCGCCAAAATAAATATGCGGTTTGAACGAGCTGAACAGCCCTGCAAAGTCGATATTGAAACCGACTGCCAGCGGTATCAGGCCCAGTATGGCTGCCGTTGCAGTCAGCAATACCGGCGTCATACGGGTGCGTGCCGCTTCAACCACAGCATCGTGCAGGCTTGCCCCCTGTTCGATCAGCATATCGGTAAACTCGACCAGCAGGATACCGTTGCGGACGACGACACCCGCCAGCGCAACGATACCGATACCCGTCATCACAACCGATATGGTCATTTTGAAGATGGCTATACCCAGGAACACCCCGATTATGCTGAAGAATATCTCGGACAGTATAATAAAAGTTTTACCCACTGAATTGAACTGCGCTACCAGGATCACCAGGATCATACCAAAGGATATAAGCAGTGCTGTTCCGAGGAAGGTCGCAGCCTCCTGCTGATCTTCCTGCCCGCCGCCCATGTGAATGGACACGCCTTCGGGTGTATGGAAGTTTTTGATAGCATTCTGAATATTGGCATTAACCTCGGTTGGCGTATTCGGTTTAATCACGTTGGATGATAGGGTGATTACACGCCTTTGCTGTTTGTGTTTAATATTGGCAAAGGTGTTGGCGTAATACACATTGGTAAAGGCCGAGATCGGCACCTGGCGTATCTGGCCGCCCATGGCGATATCGCGGAAAGTAATCTTGAGATTACGGATCGCTGCGAGATTATCGCGCTGACTTGGAAGCGCATAAACCATGATCTGGTAATTGTCTTCCTTCGTATTTCTAAAATCAGCGGCTTTCAATCCGAATACCGAAGTTGCCAATGCCTGTGTGATCTGCTGCGTAGTTATACCCTCACGATTAGCACGTTCACGGTCAATATCGAATACGATCTCGGGTTTGTCATTTTCAACATCCGCACTTAGTCCTTCAATACCCGTAATATTCTGTTTGTCAATATAATCCTTCAGCCTGTCGCTTGTATGCAGCAGCGTGTCCAGGTTATCGCCGATAATTTCGATACTGATGTCCTTTTGAACCGGCGGCCCTGAATTTTCCTGTGCCACAGCGATACGGGCTCCGGGAACACCTTGTACAGCTGCGCGTATGTTTTGCAGTATCTTCTTGGTGTCTTTGCCGTGGCGGTCGGCATATTTTACAAATGCGACCGTTATCTTGGCTTTGTTAGGATACTGACCCTGGTCCTCATCCGAAGGGTCGGTAACGCTTACTTCAACGTTGGAGATAATAGATTGAACGATATCTGTATCCGGCTTTACAACTTCAGCTACCTTTTTTTCGAGCTTTTTGGTGATCTCGTTGGTATAGGCCTGGTCGGTACCGATCGGCATGGTTAGGTATACATATACAAAGTTGGGGTCGGATGATGGGAAAAATTCCACTTTCGGGCTGCGTACGGCCACAAATCCTATGGTTAAAAAGAATAGTACGATGATGCCCAGCAACACCTGCCAGGGTCTGCGTACAGCCCGTTCAAGCCACTTGGCATACCAGGCCTGGAAACGGGGCCACGCATTTCTCTGAAATCTGCCTATCCAGCGCATCAGTAAGAAATGGTTCATCAGGTACATCAGCGCTGCAAATACCACGAAATTACCCACACCAAAACTGATGAGGTAACCAAAAATGGCTATGATACCGAGCACCAGCATGGCGCGTTTCACCTTGCGGTCAAATTTGGGGTGCTCATGCTCGCCTTCGTGATGCGGCTTCATAAAATCGACCGCAAATACCGGGTTCATGATATAGGCTACTACCAGTGATGCCAGCAGCGTAATGATCAGCGTGATGGGCAGGAAGAACATGAAATGCCCGATCAGGCTGTTCCAGAAAGCCAGCGGCACAAACGGCGCCAGGGTGGTCATGGTACCCGATAATACCGGCAAGAACACTTCGCCGGCTGCAATTTTCGCAGCCTGTTTAATGGGCATTTTACCGTTGGCAAAAATACGGTGCGTATTCTCGATCACCACTATCGCATCATCGACGACGATACCGAGCGCCAGCAGAAAGGAGAATAGTACGATCATGTTTAGCGTAAACCCTATGAATGGCATGACCAGGAACGCGATGAAACAGGAGAGCGGAACAGATAATGCGACAAATATGGCATTGGTACTGCCCATAAAGAACATCAGAATAATGGTCACGAGGATAAACCCGATCACAATGGTATTGATCAGGTCGGTCAGCGTCGAGCGCGTCTTATCCGACTGATCACCGGTTACAGTGATATTCAATCCCTTCGGGAAAACTGTTTTCTGTTTTACTTTGATGAGATTGTTGATCGAATCCGATGCTTCGATCAGGTTCTCGCCCGCACGTTTGCTAACAGCCAAAGTGATCACATTTTTAAAATTCGGGTCGCTGTTAGTTTTCAAACGGGCATAGCTATCAGGCGTATGGAATGAATCCTCAACATCAGCAATATCGCGCAGGTAAACGGCTTGCCCGTGCGGATTCCGGATCACTAAATCGGCTACCTGCTGGGCATTCATAAACTCTTCCTTGATGTCGAGTGTGCGCTGAACGCCGTCGGTAGTTATCGTACCCGCCGAAGCCATAACATTTTCTGAGCCTACCGCATTGATAATGTCGTTATAACTTACCTGTGCAGCGGCCATTTTATTCATGTCAACGTTAATCTGTATCTCGGGCGTAAGCGCACCGATCTCCTGCACCTGCGATATTTCCTTCATGCTCTCAATGTCATCCTTCAGGTTATCCGCATAATCCTTCAGCTTTTTAAGCGAATAATCCCCGGAAAGGTTAACATACAAGATGGGTATGTCGGCAACGCTGATATCGCTCACAACAGGCTTTTTGAAGTTATTATCGTTCTGCGGAAGATCGGGCTGAGCTTTATCTACTGCATCCTTAACATCCTGCTTGGCATTACGCATATTCACATCGGCCTCAAATTCTGCCGTGATGTAGGAAACGTTTTGCATCGAATTGGAGGTAACTTTCTTCAGCCCCTTAAGCGATTTAAGTTGCTTTTCGATCTGTTTGGTAACCAGCGTTTCAATATTCTGCGGGGATTGCCCGGCATACGTCGTCGTCACATACACCTTTGAGGGTGTGATATCCGGGAAGTTTTCCTTTGGCAACCGGATATAGCTGATAAGACCCAACAATATGATCAGGAACATGATCACATAAATCGCTGTCTTATTGTCTATCGCCCAGCTTGAGGGCTTAAATTCTTTTCCTGAATCCTTCATAATAAGTTATTTTTTTTGCGATCAGTTTCCAGATCATAGAACCTTCAGTTTGTCACCGTCTTCCACTTCGCCCGAGCCTTCGGTTATCAGTTTTTCGCCCGCTGTGAGACCGGAAAGTACTTCTGTCTTTCCGCCATAACTGGCTCCTGTTTTTATGTTCTTCTTCCTGGCATAACCATTGGAATCAATAAAGGCAAAATCCCCTTCATCCGTCCTTTGTATCGAATTCAGTGGCACAGCAATAGCGTTTTTGTTGGTATAATCGGCGATTTTTAATACCGCGGTCATATTTGGCTTTATGGTTTTG
>DASZWG010000102.1:0-3624 GCA_035546675.1 Mucilaginibacter sp.
CAATTTTTAGCGATAAACTTTTTTATTTTTCTCAAACTTTTTCGGCTACGACAAAGTTTACACTTTTATACCCAATAGATAATTTGCAAATGACTGAACACCACATCCCTAAGATTTAAACAATATCAATTAACTAAACAAAACATATGAAAAAAGCAATTTTAGTAGCAGCAGCATTCCTGACCATCGGTTTATTTGCAAACAAAGCATCGGCGCAAACAGCAACCGGTAATGCACTCGATTCGCTTACCGCTTCCGGTAATTATACAGCCTTTTCATTAATGGTAAGAGTAGCTAATCTGAATAGTACTTTAGAGGGAACAGGACCTTATACCATATTTGCGCCCACCAGCTACGCGATTGCTAAGGTGCCATCAGGTAAACTGGATTCACTGATGAAAAACCCTTCAGCTCTTGCAGCGGTTGTGAAATATCATATTGTAAGCGGCAAATACACCAAGGCGGATATCATTAAGGCGCTGGTAGCATCAAAAGACCGCAAAGTAGAGCTAAAAACCCTGGATGGTCAGAATCTGACATTAACTGTAGTGGGAGGTAAGCTTCAGTTGGCTGACGACCATGGAAATACAGCAGAGGTTACCGCATTTGATCTTCCTGCTTCCAACGGTGTCATTCACGGATTAGACGGGGTGCTTGATATAAAATAATAAAAAATTACAATAACAAAAACCCGGAGAATTTCCTCCGGGTTTTTTATTTATATGCGCTGAAATCTGTAATCGGGCAGATATTAAACCAATTGCCTAACCGTTAATAAACACGGGGTGTTGAAAACTCAGCCCTAAAATGATGTGTAAACATATATTAATATAAATACTTGATAATTAATTATATATGTTCAGCAATCGACTTGACGCAATCGTTTATTGATATTGTTTTAACGAATACGAAATATTTATTCACATGTCTTGATTTCCCCCTCCATTTTTTCATATTTTTAGTAGTTAATGACTGACCCGCAAAACATCATAACCATACCCGGGGCTATCCGGAATGCTATTATAGACAAGGTAATTTTTTCACCCGAAGGATTGACCATCCGCCGGTCTTTTAGCTTCGGCCGTAAGACATTTATTCCCGGCAATAGTATAGCGGCATTCCGCTTTGGGCTGGTGCCGCTTAAATTTTCAAGGTTTACCATCGGGAATCAGTACTTCATCGAGATCAGGGATTTTAACTGCGAAATCTTCAGGATAACGCTGAATACCTATAACAGCACTCACCGCAGGCAATACTACGGAATATGGGCGGGGTTACTTCAAAGCCTCTGGGATCATTACCTGTCGAATCAATTGAGCTATTACACCGAGTTATACAACATTCGGCAGTTTTTTGAACTGGCCGGCGTGACTTTTCACTCCGACGGTATAACCTGGGATAACAGTCAAAGCATCCCCTGGAATAAGATCACTGTGAAAAGCTATCAGAACTATTTTATTGTCTATCATACCGATCACCCTGAGCTATGCAAATACTGTCTTTTCTCGCTGCAATGGAATGCGGTCATTCTCCAGTCATTGCTGAAGGATATCATTGAAGTTAACAAGCGGGTGCCAAAGTCTTCGGTTTAGCCTCTGTTTATTTCAGATACTTTTTTAGAAAATAGAATACGCGCTGCCGAATGTTCTCTGCATCGAACATTACCCCATAATGCGGTGCATTAGCTACTATGATCAGTTCGCTCGGTACGCCGGCAGCCTGCAGCCGGGCATGGAATGAAACAGCCTGATCCGGGTTTACCGACTGGTCCTTTTCACCCTGGACGATCAGGAAAGGCGGGTCGTTTTTATCGATATACATAATAGGGCTTGCCTCTTTGGCCAGGTCGGGTTTTTGCGCTACCGTTCCGCCCAACAGTAAAGTGATCGGGTTTTGCGGATCCGGGGAATCGTTTCCTTTCAGTGTAAAGAAATTAACCGGGCCATAAAAATCGAACACCACCCTGATCCGGAAATGCGGTTTTTCTCCCTTTGCATAAAAATCCGTTATGTCGTTATTGTTAGAAAGACCCAGCAAATTGGCCAGGTGACCGCCTGCCGAAAAACCCATCAAGGCAAAGTGTTTACGATCGAGCCTGTATTGCTCCGCATGTTCATATAAATACTCAACAGCCTGGTTGCAATCCTGTATCTGCGCCGGGAATATAGCCATCGTACTCCAGCGGTAGTCGATTGAAGCTACTGCATACCCGCTGTCGATCAGCCCTTTGAGCGTCTGTTTCATATAACTCATGTCGGCATACTTATCGTTCGACATCCACGCTCCGCCGTGAATCCAGATCACAACCGGGTATTTATCAAGGCCGGTTGGCGGCAGGTAAATATCGAGTTCGTGTTTCTTCAGTGTATCATTTGCGTATGCGATATTATCAAACAGGACGGTCCCTTCGGGGAAAATGCTCATGACCCGGTTAGTGGACTGGGCAAAAGTTCTAAGTGGAAAAAATGCGAAACAGCAAAAGGCAATTTGCAGAAATTTCTTCATGACCGATATATTTTGAGAAAGAGGTTAAGCAAATGTATAAGATAATCGCAAATAAGCAGTATTTGTTTAAAATGGGAATTACCCTCTTATCATTTGTTCGCCTTCGATCTTTTTTTGCAGTTCCATTATAGCGCCGATCAGTGCTTCGGGCCGGGGGGGACAGCCCTGCACATACACGTCGACGGGTATTACCCGGTCGACGCCTTTGACTACATGGTAGCCGTGCTGCCAGTAGGGGCCGCCGCAATTGGAGCAGGATCCCATCGAGATCACGTATTTCGGTTCGGGCATTTGCTCATATAGCCTTTTGATGCGTTCGGCCATTTTAAAAGTCACCGTACCGGCTATGATGATCACATCGGCCTGGCGTGCCGACGGACGCGGGAACACACCGAGACGATCCATATCATAAGTGGAGGCGAATGAGCCCATCATTTCAATAGCACAGCAGGCTATACCGAAGCTGAGCGGCCATAGCGATGACAGGCGCGCCCAGTTGAGCAGGTCGTTCATTTTGGTGACGATCACACCACCGCTTTCGTTCATACCTTCAGGATTCATTTCCGGGTTTTTTGAACACAGGTTTGAACATGGGTCTCTTCCCCGGTTGATCGCCCATGGCGGCCGGGGCAGCCTCTTTCGCTGCATTGCCGGTCGTTTCTGGCACAAATTCCTTAACCAGGTATGCGCTTTGCTGTTTGTTGAGCCTTTCGTACAATGACATCGGAACCTGGGTATCGGTTGTTGGTCTTACAGGTTGTGGTTTCATCCAATCCAGGTCGCCTTTTACCCAAACATAAACCAGTCCGAGTATCAGGATGCCGAGGAAGATAAACATTTCAATCAGTGACAGCTTGCCCCAGCGCGGATCGATGCTGTTGATCTCCTTACTCCCGAAAACTGTTGCCCAGGGAAGCACAAAGATCATTTCTACATCGAATAGCAGGAAAATGAGCGCAATAACATAAAACCGGGAGTTGAATGGCACCCATGCGCTGCCCATCGGCTCTTCGCCGCATTCGTATGATGTGAGTTTTTCGGGATTGGGTTTGTTGGGCGACAAAAGCCTGCTCACAAAAAAAGCCAGGGACACCATCACGATACCGGTAAGCAGGAAGA
>DASZWG010000103.1:0-5855 GCA_035546675.1 Mucilaginibacter sp.
GTAAGGCAAATTACCTTTGTCGTAGCTGGTTTGTAAGTTGCCGTTTAGCGAGAATTTATCCGTCACCTTTTGCGTCAGGTTCAGGCTAACCGCCCGCTCGTGAAAGCCGTCATCCCTGAAATTGCCTTTGCCCGTAGTATCGGTTGCCCCCGGAAAACCGCGCGAATCTGAATTGGAGAGATTAAGCGCGATACCGGTGTTGTGCAAATTTCCGTTCAGACCCACCGACTCGTTAAACGTGTTATAACTGCCGCCGGCAAGCTGTACCGACGCCTTCAAACCTTCGCCTTTGGGGTGTTTGGTGATGATATTGATCACTCCCGCTACCGCATCAGACCCATAGAGTGTCGAGCCGCTGCCCTTCAGTATCTCAATATGATCGATCTGGTCGAGCGGAAAGGCATTCAGGTCGTATCCGTTATCGATAGCGGCCGCATTGTTGACCGGAAAGCCGTCGACCAGGATCAGCGTATTGCCGTTGGATGCACCATGCAGGTAAACCGAGGTTGCAATACCCGGTGCGTTTTCGGCGCCTGAAAAGGTAATTCCCGGTACGGTATTGAGCAATTCGGGCAGGGTTTTGCCCTGCGAACGTTTGATCTGTTCGGCAGTGATCACGGTGACTACTCTGCCGATATCCGACAATTTTTTAGGTGAACGCGTAGCAGTGACGACTACGGAATCAAGCGCCCGGCTGATTTGCTGGGCATGGGCCGCTGTGCTGAACAGGGCCGGTTGCGCAAGCCCCAGGCCTGCAGCAACAATGACATACATTTTTTTCATGTTGTTGTGAGTGTTGGCTCACAGCATACAGAAATGGAAAGTTTGAAAGGAAGTACCGTCGACAAGCATTCCGATCCAAGCTTCAATCCCCGAAAGCTATGAATAGTTCTATGCTCAGGCAGGTCTTCTGACTTATCCTTTGTTGATGTCTTCCCATTCCATTGACCGGAACAGTGACTTTGGTTTTCAACTTAACCTCGACCCATTCTCCCCTCCTTGGGAGGGGCCGGGGGAGGCCGGACTTACAGCTGCGGGACAGTCCGGGATTTACACCCGGTTCCCTTTTAATCAATCCCGGATGACCGGGACTGAACCAAAAGCGGGGTAAAGGTATGGGTTGGTTTTGGAATTTGCAAGGTAGCCGAATTGAATGCTGTTTATTTTTACCTAACATTATGAGCCGATAAACTTAACGCAAGCCTTATATTTACCCGTCATGAAATATTTGCTAACTTTTTTTCTCCTGATGACTGCCCTTTTTACCTCGGCCCAGGAAATTGATACTGTATTCCTGAAAAACCTGCTCGAATCGCACCCCGAACTGTTCAGCCATATCCTGAACGATCCGCATCACAACGAAGTGCAGATCCTGTACACGCAAATAGACCGCGACCAAAACAATGTGCCGCATTTCCGCTCGTACAGCTACCGGCTCAATGCAAAGCATTACTTTTACCCGGCCAGTACGGTAAAGCTGCCTACGGCCATTTTTGCCCTGGAAAAGATGAATGAGCTTCACATCAAAGGGTTTACAGTCAATTCTACCATGATCACCGACAGCGCCTTTGCCGGGCAGACCAAAGTGACGAAGGATACTTCATCCAAAACCGGGCTGCCCAGTATCGGCAATTACATCAAAAAGATATTGCTGGTGAGCGATAACGACGCTTATAACCGGCTGTATGAGTTTGTGGGACGACAGGAGATCAACCAAAAGCTAAAAAAATACGGGCTAAATAGCACCCGGATCATCAACCGGCTTGCCATAGGCGATAAAGGTGAAAGCACCCGGCATACCAACCCGATCGATTTTTATAACGGTAAAAAATTAGTTTACCATAAGCCGGCGCTTTATGATCCGAATGACTATCCCATGCACCTTGATAACATGATACAGGGCAAAGGTTATATCGACAGCCATGATAAATTGGTGATGGAACCGTTTGATTTTTCAAATAATAACGTTTATCCGCTTGCCGACCAGCAAATGGTGCTCAAAAGGCTGCTCTTTCCGGAAGTATTTCCTGAAAATGAACGCTACGACCTGACACCCGGACAATACAAATTCATTTACAAATACATGAGCATGTGGCCGACGGAGAGCAAGCACCCTACCTACAGTCCGCCCGAATATTACCCGGCTTACTGTAAATGGCTGTTTTACGGCGGCGACAGCCTGGCTGTGATACAGCCGCATATCCGCATTTTTGATAAGATCGGCGATTCATACGGTTACAACATCGATAATGCCTATATCGTCGATTTTAAGCACAAGGTTGAATTTATGCTGGCGGCTGTGGTGCAATCCAACGAGAACGGCATTTACAACGATAATCATTACGAGTACAAAACCGTTTGTCTGCCCTTTATGAAAAACCTGGCGCAGGTGATCTACCAGTATGAGCTTAAACGGGACAGGAAGTACAAGCCCGACCTGAAGAAATTCAAACTCAGGTATTAGGGTTCCTGAAAATCTTTGATTTTACAAACCGTTGGTCGAAGTACTGGATCGCAACAAAAACCAACGGGAGCAGTAACAATACCCATTTATATTTCAGCAATTCAGGTTCCTGGGCAGGCGAATTGATAGCCAGTACTGCGCAAACCGCAGCGATAGCCGCAACAAAAATAAAAGCCGCCAGCAGGTAGTATTTAACCTCGCTGTTTTTCTTTACCTCAGCCGAAACATGCCGGGTAACTTTTGCCGCAAAATCGTAGGGCAGGCCGCTTTCCGGTTCGCTTTTCAGGGCTTCAAACAGGGTTTGATACGCGTTTGCGCCGTCGCTCAATGGTTCATCAGCAGGAAATGATTTCCCGGCCTTCAGTAAGCGCTGCAATTCCTCATCATTCAGTTCCTTCATGGCAGTTCGTGTTTTAAATATACCTCTAATTTTTCTTTCAGCAATTTCCTCGCCCTGAACAGGTAATTCTTTACAGTACCTTCGGGCATACCCGTGATCTCTTCTATCTCCGGTCCCGAAAACTCGTTCAGGTGGTACAAGGTCAGCACAGTTCTGTACTTTTCGGGCAATTGCAGTATCAATTGTTCAACATAGTTGGCGGTATCCTTTTTAGTCAGCAGTCGCTCGGGCGTATCGGTTGTAAAATGATAATTTTCAAGATCATCCGGGTATTCGGAGGCTTTCTCACGGTAATACTTCCTCAAATAATTAATGGCTGTAAGGTAAGCTATCCGCGCTATCCAGGTCGATAATTTGCTTTGAAAGCTGAACCGGACGAGGCTTTTATAAACTTTGATAAAGACTTCCTGGCAAATATCCTCGGCAGCCTGCTGATCTTTCACAAGGCGATGGACGACGTAGAAAACAAGCTTTTCGTACTGTTTCACCAGCAATTCAAAGGCGCGCATGTCGCCATTGAGTATCCTGGTAACCACCTCCTTTTCATTAAACATATATCAATTAGTCAACACATGCTGAATAAAGGTTGCAAATATTTTTTTAATTTTTTTGCAACCTTTATTGACAGGGCACTGACTACTGTGTGATTTTTAACTAATTTTAAAATATATGGACCAGCATATAGCATTTTTCGTAGCGGTAATTATCATATTCATCGTTATCGCCGTAGTAATTATAGCCTGGTATAATTACCGTTTGAAAAAACGTATCATCGATTCAGGGCCCATCGATCATGACGCCATTAATTTCCTGAAGAAATTAATGGATTCGGGTGCAGAACAACTCAAATGGGGCTGTGTATTGTTCATGGGCGGTCTTGGCCTGGTGTTCGATCATTACCTTTCTTATGGCGAAGACTATTCGGTATTGCCTTATGGCATCGAGATCATGTTCATTGCGGCGGGCTTCCTCATCTATTATTTCTACATCAATTCAAGGCAAAAGCAATAAGCCGCATTTAATCATTGTAATATTTTCATTCACCCTTTTAAAAGTCCCTGCAAGGCTTAAAGGGACAGCTATTGACTTCCAAACCGGATAAGCATGAAAAAGATAATCTTTACTTTCATTACGATACTATTAGCCTTTGCATGGGTCCACGCATCAGCCCAAAATAAAGACGGTTACACGCTTACGGGCACAGCGACCGACTCGCTGTCGCAGAAACCCCTGGGCAATATCACGGTCACACTGGCCGAAGAAGGCCGATCTTCAAAAAGTACCGTAACCAAAACCGATGGCAAATTTGAATTTACCGGGCTCGAAAAGCGTTCGTATACAATTAGCATACAGGCGGTTGGCTATAAAAATACGTCGGTAACCATCAGCGTTAAATCTGACACTGATCTCGGAACGATCAGCCTGCAGGAAGCTGTAAAAAACCTGAAGGAAGTCGCCATCGTTTCTGAACGGCCGTTGATACAGCAAAAACCGGGAAAACTGATCTATGATATGCAGGCCGATCCTGAAAGCAAGGCGAAAAGCCTGCTCGATATGATGCATAAGATACCTTTTGTAACCGTCGATGCAGACGACAATGTTTCGCTCAAGGGCAGCACGAACTTTAAAGTTTTTATCAACGGTAAACCTTCGGCCATGATGGACAATAACCTGAAGGCCGTATTGCGAACCATGCCTGCATCATCTGTTCAGCGTATCGAAGTGATCACCAACCCTCCAGCCAAATATGATGCTGAAGGCATTGGCGGCATCATCAACATCATTACCGTAAAGAATGTGGGTGACGGTTACCGGGGTAACCTGAACATAAGTGAACGTTTTCCGGACGGCGGCCCCAATGCCGGTGGCGGGTTTACGATGAAACAGGGGAAATTCGGCGTAAATGTATACGCCGGGGCGGGGATTTACAACAACCTGCAAACCAATCTTTCAAATACGCAGCAAAGCTATGGCAGCGATGCCACCCTGCTTGAGCAAAACGGATATAAGCACAACAACAGCCGGAACGGTTATATCGGCACTGAACTAAGTTACGAGATCGATTCACTGCACCTATTATCCGGCGAGTTCAGCTACAATGGTTATCACAACGACGGCAGCAGCTATCAATCCTCTCTGCTTACAGGTGGCGCCGGTATTTTACAGGGTTATGATATTACCAACGATAACAATGGCCATGGCAACGGCGGCGACGCATCCGTCAACTACCAGGTCGGGTTCAAAGCCGATAAAAACCGGCTGCTTACGTTTTCATACCGGTATGCAGGGTACAGCAACAACGGTTTCAGCAATTTGCATTTGACCGATGAGGTCAATTATCCTGAGCCGGATTACCAGCAGCCAAATAGTTCGGCTACTTCAGAACACACCCTGCAGGCTGACCTGACGTACCCGGTAAAGAAAGTCATGATCGATGCCGGGGCAAAAGCTATTTTACGATCCGATCATAGCAACTATCAATATCTACAGCAGGATTCGCTTACTGGCCGGTACCAGCCCATTGATGCTTTGAGCAATCAGTTTTATTATACCCAGGATGTATTCAGCCTGTATAATTCATACCAGTTCAACCTGGGTAAATGGAGTGTGAACGCCGGCGTGCGGGCGGAAGAAACCACGATCAATGCACATTTTTTGTCGACAGGCACAGCTATCAGTCCCAACTATCTGAATATAGTGCCCTCGTTATCCGTCAACCATCCATTAGGATCAGGCGGCATAGGCCTGGCATTCAATCAGCGCATCCAGCGCCCCGGTATTTACCGGCTCAATCCTTTTGTCGATAAATCGAACCCCAATTTTATCGTAACCGGTAACCCTAAATTGCAGCCCAGCGCGGTAAATCAAATGCAATTAAGCTATAATACCGGTAATGCCGGCAAAGTGTCGCTGTTTTTGGCGACAGATTACATTTTTGTGCATAACCTGTCGCTGCAGGTAACCACCTTCGATCCGGCTACACAGGTTACT
>DASZWG010000104.1:0-6298 GCA_035546675.1 Mucilaginibacter sp.
TGGTTCGTCAACTACGACTTTGTCATTATGTATGATGAGGGTATTTGCTGTGCCCAGATCGATCGCGATCTCCTGCGTAAAAAAATTAAATAGACCCATTGAGTGTGCTCCAAAAAATAATCTTCAAAATTGTTAAAATTATACGTAATACTATTAATAGTTGTTTACAAAATCGAATAAATATTCAACTTATTGTGCTTAACTATTAATTAATGCTTAAAATGGCGAATCCCGGTCATAACCATCGAAATTCCCTTTTGGTTTGCCATTTCGACGGAGGCCTTGTCGTTGATCGAACCGCCCGGCTGTAAAACGGCCGTGATGCCAGCCTCGGCCGCCAGTTCGACGCAATCATTGAAGGGGAAAAATGCGTCGGATGCCATAACAGCTCCGTTCAGGTCGAAACCAAAGCTATTTGCCTTGATCACCGCCTGTTTTAAAGAATCCACGCGCGAGGTTTGGCCCACGCCGCTCGCCATGAGCTGGTTGTTTTTGGCAAAAACAATGGTATTGGATTTGGTATGTTTTACGACTTTATTGGCAAAATAAAGATCGCGCAGTTCGTGTTCGGTCGGCTCTTTTTCGGTGACCGTTTTCATCTGGTCCGGGCCTTCGATCACCAGGTCCTTATCCTGCTCGATCACGCCGTTCAGTAAAGTCTTGAATTGCTTTACAGGCAACTCAACCGGCTGCCTTACCAGGATGATGCGGTTCTTTTTCGCCTTCAGTGCTTTTACCGCCTCATCGGTATAAGCGGGGGCTATCAGTACCTCAAAAAATATCTTATTAATCTCTGTCGCGGTCTCTTCATCGATCTCGTCATTGGCGATGATCACACCGCCGAAGGCCGAAACCGGGTCGCAGGCGAGGGCATCGGTCCAGGCCTCTTTGATAAAATTCCGCGAAGCTATGCCGCAGGCATTAGTATGCTTCAGTATGGCTACGGTAGGCTCGGTAAATTCGTCTATCAGCGCAACGGCGGCATCAATATCCACCAGGTTGTTGTACGATAGTTCTTTGCCGTGCAGTTGGGTGAACATCGCATCCAGGTTGCCATAAAACACCCCCTGCTGGTGCGGGTTCTCGCCATAACGCAATACCCTGCTGGCCTGGATGCTTTGTTTAAATACCGGCAGTTGCTCGTCCTGGTTAAAATATTCGAAAATGGCCGTATCATAATGCGAGGTGATATTGAATGCCTTTTGGGCAAAACGCATGCGCTGATCAATGTTAGTCTCGCCGTGTTGTTCCTGCAGTATCCGGGCCAGTTCGGTGTAATCGTCCTTCGAAGCTATGATCACCACATCTTTAAAGTTTTTGGCCGCTGCGCGGATGAGTGAGATACCACCGATGTCGATCTTCTCGATCACGTCGTCCTGCCCTGCTCCCGACTTAACCGTTTCTTCAAACGGGTACAAATCGACGATCACCAGGTCGATCTCCGGAATATCGTACTGCTCCATTTGCTGTTCGTCGCTCTCAAAATTTCGCCGGCCAAGTATCCCGCCGAATATTTTCGGATGCAGTGTCTTTACACGGCCTCCGAGGATTGAGGGGTATGAAGTAAGGTCCTCAACAGCGATCACATCAGCCCCCAGGCTACGGATAAAAGTTTCGGTACCGCCGGTCGAATACATCTTTACACCAAGCCGGTCAAGCTCCTGTATAATAGGTTCGAGATTGTCTTTATAATAAACTGAAATTAAGGCGTTCTTTATTTGCACGGGCTGGCTCATCGCACTGATTTTAAAGCCGCAAAAGTAGTGATTTGAGGGCAGAATCGGTGAGCAAAAAAGAGTTTTTTTAGACAGCAGGAAACCGAAAAACAATTTCTGCTATCTTAGCCCTGCACCAACCCTTGATCCGCATGAAACCACTTTTGTTTTTTATACTGCTATGTTTCCTGGTCATTTCATGCAACCGGAATAAAACCGGAACGGCAAAACTTTCTGTGAGTAAACTTAACCGCAATGCCATACCCGCATCTGTGAGCTACAAAGGCGACATCGATACGGCCATAAAATATACAGACGGAGACGGCGATCATATCCTCATCGCCACTGAAAGTTATGCCGCCAGCAAGGGGGATGACTTTCACCGGATAACGGGAATCAATCTGCATGCGTATTGTTACCGGCTCAATGCGGACAAATGGCAGCGCATGTGGGAAATGACCGATTCGACCGATGAATGTGATCTTGACGTTGCCGGTGGCTTCCTGAAAAAGGGGTTTGTCATAACCGATCTAAACCAGGACGGCCGCGGCGAGGTATGGCTGATGTATCACCTGGCCTGCCGGGGAAACATGAGTCCGGATGAGCTGAAGATCGTTATGCATGAGGGGGATAAGAAATATGCTATGCACGGCGAGAGCAGGGTTAAGGTAAGCGTAACTGAACAAAATGGCGGCGATTATGAATTTGATGCCGCTTTCAGCAACGGGCCCGATGTTTTCAGGCAATATGCCGAACAGTTATGGGGCAAAAACCGTGGCGAAAAACCAAACTGATACTGACAATTACGATAGTTTTATTTTGAAAAATATCACCTACTTTTACCCCGGTAAACATTATCATTCTCATGAACAAAGCCTCAGCAAACCTTCCCTGGGTCGAATCACCATTCTTTGAAGAAATTATTAAAACCAAATCGCTCAGCGAGCATGACACTAAGCTCGTTCGTGAATACCATGATAACGGCTACGTGGTAATACCAGACTTCCTGCCGAAATCGCTGGTTGACGAGGTAAGAAAAGACGCACAGGAAAAGGCTTTTAACCCCCGGTTCGAGATCAAAACATACCGGAACGAAACCAAGGTCCAGGACTTTTGGCAGTATTCCAAAGCAAGCCGGGAACTTGCGGTTTACCAACCCCTGCTCGATATTCTGAAAATGCTGTACGACAGGGAACCTGTACCCTTCCAGACACTGAATTTCAGCGTGGGCAGCCAGCAAAGGGCGCATTCGGACACGATACACTTCAGTTCACTGCCGGCGCGGTTCATGTGCGGTGTATGGGTGGCGCTTGAGGACATCACGGAAGAAAACGGCCCCGTTTTCTACTACCCCGGATCGCAACGACTGCCGGAATATGATTTTTCCACGATAAAAAATGATGCTCAAAAAAGCTCGTACGAAGATTATAAGGAGTACGAAGACTTTATTGAAAAGATTGTGAACACAGCGGGGATAGAAAAGAAGAAATTCCTGGCTAAAAAAGGCGACCTGCTGATCTGGGCATCCAACATTATTCACGGAGGTTCGCCTGTTACACGGGAAGGTGCATCGCGCTGGTCGCAGGTAACACATTATTTCTTTGAGGATTGCTATTATTATACCCCCATGCTTTCTAACATGGTTACGCACGAGCTTTACCTGAGGAACGACCTGATCAACATAAAAACGGACAAAAGGGCCGAACAATCCTACAACGGGGTAAAGCTTAACATGCTGCGCACACAACGCATGCTGTATATCCTTAACAATTCAGTTTTCAGGAAAATGCCGGGAGCATTTAAGGCGCTGGGCAAACTGTTTTAAATATTTGCTTCTCGGCAAGTTCCTAAACGCTGAATAAACGGCATCGAACAAATTGGTTCTTATTGTTGCGTTACGGCAATTGCTTTCGTATTGGTGTAAAAAAGCACATGAAATCTTTCACACTTTTCTTATTTATCATAGCCATCGCAGCCATTTCGGCATGTAAAAAAAGCAATTTAACGCCAGGTAATGCAACTCTGCCGGGTAACTGGAAAGTGACCGGGAATTGGATAAGTTCGGGAGGGCCGATGTATTTCGTTCCTTCAACCAAAAATGATCATGTTCAGTTTAATGCTAACGGCACTATGAGCGGGTCAGCCTTCCCTGATTTTAAACTTTATACCTTTAAGGATTCGGTAACCATCAAAATGACCAGTGCGGATAGAACCAGGTATGAGGATTATATTTATAAAATAAAAGACGACACCCTTACTTTAGGCCTGGCCGGACCGACGATTTGCATTGAAGGCTGCGCGGTGGAATTGGTAAAAGACTGATAACTTACAGCCTTTTAGCCTCAGGATTTCATTTTTTTCAAAAGACTCTCGATCACCCTGGGAAAATTCTGGTGCTCTAGTTGCTGACCTTTGAATTTGATCATTTCGATCGTATCGCCAGGCTCTATCTTGAACCGTGATTGGTGAATAACCTCGCCCTCATCAAATTTTTCGTTCACAAAATGAATGGTGATGCCTGATTCTTCTTCGCCTGCATCGAGCACAGCCTGGTGCACATGATCGCCGTACATACCCTTACCGCCAAACTTGGGCAGCAGCGCCGGGTGCAGGTTGATGATCTTGTTCGGGAAGGCCCTGAGCAACGAAGCTGGCACCAGCCAAAGGAAACCGGCCAGCACGATCAGGTCGACCTGGAGATTCTTCAGCAAACGGATAATAGAATCGGTTTCATAAAACTCGTGGCGGCTGAAGATATGCGAAGGTATTTCGAAATTATCGGCACGCTGCAGCACGTAGGCCTGCGGGTTGTTGGTCAAAATCAGAACTACCTCAGCCTCGGGATTGCGCTTAAAATGCTCCATGATTTTCTGAGCATTTGATCCTGAACCTGAAGCAAAAATAGCGATCCTTTTTTTCATTAAATTCTTCTTGCCTTTCGAAGCAGATAACGGTACGACACGGGCCCCTGTTGATACACGTTCGCCATTAATTTATACGCGCGGGACATCCCCTGAGCCCGCACAAGATTTAAGAACGTTCCAAATATAAAATTTTGATGTTTTGAAACAAGACATTTATTGTGATTTTACGCGGACAAAGCTGTAATCGGTATAAACTACCGTATCGCCGGCGGGGTAATAGCTGTTATACTGCCCAGTGCGAAGCACCAAGGAATACTGGCCCACATTGCGGATACGCGAATTGACGAATGGTTTGGACGACTGGGCCGCTGTGGTATCCTGGCAGGTCATATCGGCCAGCAGCACCAGTTTATCCTGTGAAATGGACCAGTGCCCGGCCGATTTTTGCGTCAGGCAGTCAAAATTGGTATAGGAACAGGTTTGATCGGGGTTAAACGTAAAGAACTGCTTTTGCAAACAATCGGTATTCAGCGTATCGGTGTACAACAGCGCTTTGCTTAAAACATGGTAGCGCATTACCGAGGTTAACTGCCACTGCCCGCCGGTGAAAAGCGTGTAAATATAATCCTGGTTATTTTTTTTACACGAAGCGGTAAACACGGCAGCGGCAGCTACGCAAAACAAACAGCATATCAATATCCTTTTTCTCATCGCAGGCTGCAAAAATATAAAATCCGGTTCAAGACGTTCATATTCTTCCCTATAACTTTAAGAAACGAATTTTAGTTTACACGGCGGCTTAAACCCGTAAAATTGTGGTAATATGTTTTTTTCATTACAATTCTGCTGATCATAAAACATAAGTTTGCCTGAAAAAACTAAAACCCGATAAATCAATATGATACCAACAAAAGGTTATGCGGCAGCCAAGGCAAAGGTCCCTTTGGGCCCTTTTCAATTCGAGCGCCGCGAGGTTGGCCCGCACGATGTGCAGGTCGAAATCCTGTTCTCAGGCGTTTGTCACTCCGATATTCACCAGGCGCGCGATGAATGGGGCGGCGCCATATTCCCGCTTGTGCCGGGGCACGAGATCGTAGGTAAAGTGACCAAAGTCGGCGACCATGTAACGAAATTTAAGGTCGGCGATATTGCGGGCGTAGGCGTTTTCGTCGATTCGTGCCGCCATTGCGAATACTGTAAAGAAGGTTTGGAACAATATTGCAACGACAGCCCGGTATTCACCTATAGCAGTATCGGCAAAGACGGCAATGTAACTTATGGCGGGTATTCGAACACCATCGTAGTCGATGAGAATTATACCCTGCACGTATCCGAAAAATTGCCGCTTGCCGGTGTCGCACCATTGCTTTGCGCGGGCATCACCACCTGGTCGCCCATTGCGAATTGGGAAATGGGCAAGGGCCACAAGGTTGGCGTAGTAGGACTGGGCGGTTTGGGCCACATGGCTGTTAAGTTCCTCGTGTCAAAAGGCGCCGAAGTAACGGTACTGAGCACTTCGCCATCCAAAAAAGCCGATGCCGAAAGATTAGGCGCGCATCTTTTCCTGGTGACTAAAGACCCTGAACAAATGGCCGCGGCCGAACGTTCGCTGGATTTTATTATCAATACGGTATCCGCCCAGCACGAGTATAACGATTACCTGCCCCTGCTGCGAGTTAACGGCACCATGGTGCTGGTAGGCATCCCGCCCGATCCGCC
>DASZWG010000105.1:0-2624 GCA_035546675.1 Mucilaginibacter sp.
AGCCGGGTTTTTCTTTAGCTCCAATCTGTATATTTATACTCATTATCAGATACTTAGACGTTGTGTCTGTAAATTGGTTTGTTAACAGGTAGCCGGCGCGCTGTCGGCTACTTCCTTGAATTGTATAGACCCCGGCTTTTCAGTTGTTGACCCCTGCGGAACTGGCAAGGTGAAGGTACTCAGGATATGCCTGAGATTTAGTTGATTATTGGCGCTTTCGGTGAGATGAAAGCGCTTTTTTGTTATATTGGCTGCAAATGATAAGGCTGAACCTTACGTTGCTGCTGTTGCTTTTTTCAGGCTCTGTTTTTGCCCAGGACTCCCTGTTTGCCCGTCATACCGTCGATACGCTTACATCACCGGTTTTCTGGGGCCGTGGGTACACGCATAACGGCATGGCCAAGGCCGGGCAGTTTTTGGCTGAACAATTCAAGGATTGTGGCCTGCAACCGATGGATGGAAAGAGTTACATCCAGGAGTTCAGCTATAATGTCAATACTTTTCCGGGAGCAATGGATGCGGCCGTTAATGGAAAGCCGCTGGTGCCCGGTAAGGATTTTATCATCGGGCCCGAAAGCCGCGGCGTAAAAGCTGAGGGCCGGTTGTTTAAAAGCGACAGCATTCATTTTGTCGATCCGAAAGATCGCATCATAGTAACGCTGCAGAACAAGCTTACCTGGTCGGTTGAGCAGGATACAACCGATTTTACGGAAGTGGACATCGACAAAAAAGCCCTGAGCGATACGCCGTCATCGATCACTATCGATGTGCAGAATAAATGGATACAAGGTTTTAAGGCAGGCAACATCTGCGGTATGGTACGCGGTACGGCAAAACCCGATTCCTTTATCGTTTTCACGGCACATTACGATCACCTTGGCGGTATGGGCAACAGCACCTATTTCCCCGGTGCCAATGACAACGCCAGCGGCATAGCGCAGTTACTGAGCCTTGCCCGGTACTATGCACAACACCCACAGCCGTATACCATGGTATTTATTTGTTTTGCAGGCGAAGAAGCAGGGCTACTGGGTTCGAAATATTTTTCTGACAACCCGCTGATCCCGTTATCAAATATCCGTTTCTTAGTCAATATGGACATTCTGGGTACAGGTGAAGAAGGAATCACGGTGGTTAACGCCACCCTTTATCCCAAAGAATTTGCCATGCTTAAGCAGATCAATGCCAATGGCCATTATTTAGTCAAAATAGCCTCGAGGGGTAAAGCGGCGATCAGCGATCATTATTGGTTTACCGAAAAAGGCGTCCCGTCATTTTTTATTTATACCATGGGCGGCATCAAGGCCTATCACGATGTTTTTGACATCAGCAAAACGCTGCCGCTCAACGAATATAACCACATTTTCAAATTGCTCGTCAGGTTCAGTTCCGCTTTGATGAGTAATAGCGTTTATGCGAATAAAAATTAGCATATCAATCCTAACTTTAATAGATTTGAAGCTCACGCTCAATCAACTATAAACTGCTTATTATGAAAAGAACGATCACAGCCGCCTGTGTGATGCTTGCCGCATCGGGCGTATGGATGATAAACACCGCCTCGGCACAGCAAAAGCATGCGTTTTCGCTTAAAAATAAGTCGGTTAAAGTCTTTGTAACCGCAAAAGGCACTGATGAACGCATTACACCTACTGAAACTTTACAGTTTGCACCCAAACCGCAGCCGGTTGAAACCGAAGTAGCCGTTTTTGTCGATCCGTCCAAAACCTTTCAGACCATGATCGGTATCGGCGGCGCATTGACCGATGCTTCAGCTGAAACTTTCTATAAATTGCCCAAAGAGACACAGCAGGAGTTTTTGACGGCCTACTACGATAAGACCAAGGGCATCGGCTACACTTTCGGCCGTACCAACATCCAGAGCTGCGATTTTTCGAGCGATTCTTACAGCTACGTAAAGGACGGCGATAAAGCGCTCAAAACTTTCAGTATCAGTCACGACGAAAAATACCGGATACCATTTATTAAAGAAGTGATAAAAGCTGCGGGGGGCAAGCTGAACCTGTTTGTTAGCCCCTGGAGCCCGCCCGCTTTTATGAAGACCAACGATAATATGCTGCACGGTGGCAAGCTGAAAAAAGAATATGACCAGAGCTGGGCAAATTTTTATGTTAAGTTCATAAAGGCTTACCAGAAGGAAGGCATCCCCATTTGGGGCCTGACGGTGCAAAATGAGCCGATGGCCACGCAAACCTGGGAATCATGCGTATATACCGCCGATGAAGAACGCGATTTTGTAAAGAATTATCTCGGCCCAACGCTGCAGAAATCAGGCTTAGGCAGCAAAAAGCTGATGGTATGGGACCACAACCGCGACCTGATGTACCAGCGTGCGAGCACCATTCTGGAGGATCCGGCGGCCGCCAAATACGTATGGGGGGTGGGATACCATTGGAACGAGACCTGGACCGGCGCAGGAATGAACTTTGAGAACGAAAGGCTGGTGCATAATGCCTTCCCCGACAAGAAGCTGGTGTTTACGGAAGGCTGTGCCGAGCGCTTCGATCCGAATAAACTGGAAGACTGGTCGCTGGGCGAAAAGTACGGCTATTCCATGATCAACGATTTTAATGCCGGTACTGTAGCCTGGACCGACTGGAACG
>DASZWG010000106.1:0-4863 GCA_035546675.1 Mucilaginibacter sp.
TCTTTTATCACCGAATCTTCCGGCAGGAGACCGGCGGAACGGGATGCCAGCTCTTTTGACTCACCCCCTGACCCCCTCTCTAAGGTTAGAGAGGGGGAATTTTGAATTAAGAAAAACCCTCTTTGCTTGCAGAGAGGGTGACGAGCGAAGTGAGCCGGGTGAGTCAAATATCAAAATCATAGAAATCAGTCTCTTGTATCTCTGAATCTTCCGGCAGGAGACCCGGCGGAACGGCATAGTGTACCTGCTCAGAAAACACGCCGAAAAGTTCGTAAAGGAATATCATACACTAAGCCGGTTTTTTCGGTAAAAGTCTGCCCGGATATGTTCAAAAGTGTTCTGAAAGTGATCAAAAGTGTAGTTTTCGTGATTTTTTGGTAAAAACAGGCGCTATTTTGTGTAAACGCCTGCCATGTGCTAACTTACTGTTTTATAGTAACTTAAGCACTATTTTTTAGCAAAATGAATAAAGCTCTCAAAATTTGAGGCTTAGTGTAAACAGCAAAAACCTGAAATTGAACAGGTTAAGCGGTTAAACAGGTGCGGGAGAGGCCCGGGCGTGAATGATAGTGTATGGTATCCGGAAAGGTGAAAGGAGAAAGGTATTTGACTTCCCACGTTCAACCTTTCTCCTTTATCCTTTTACTTTTAACCTCAATATTTGTGCACCTTAAAATCGGACACCCCGCCGCTGATGTGTATGTACATTTTGTTACGGGCGGTATCGAAACCGGCGGTCTGGTAATTGCCGTCGTCCATTTTGCTGAAGCCGTCAAACGTGGTGGACGACAAGCCCGAGTCGGTCTTGATATGGCAGGCCGCATCCTGCGGTATGTTGATGGTTACATCCGATGCACCGGTCGAAACATCGATATTGGTCTGATCGAGCGGCTGGCCCATCTTCAGCACAAAGTTCGCAGCGCCGCCTTTCAGCACCACGTCGCGCATTTTGTATTTGGACAGGTCGAAGTTAAGGTCGGTAGCGCCCGCATCGATGTGCAGTTCCCATACCGGGTTGGTGTTCAGGCTGATGAAGGCGCTGTTGTCATCGTTACCTCCCCAGTTCCAGATACCGTGGTTCTCCTTCATGTCGAAGTTCATCACATACACCGAATCTTCGCTGTGTCCGTTGAACTCGAACCTGCCGTGGAATGATTTGGTATCAGCCTTGAACAATTGGGTGGTCGTATCCTGCAGCCTGAAGGTCGTGGCGCCGCCGCTGATATTGAGCCTTGCCACTTTGATGGCGGCATCATAGGGTTGGTTGAACTGGCTGCTGCCCGATACCTGCACCAACTTGCCGTGGTCGTTGCCGTTATCGGCGCTAGTGTTATCGTCGTCGTCATCGCTGTTATCCGAATAATAGTGATAATGATGAGGCCACCACCACCAGTGATAGCGGTCGGTAGTATTGGCGAATAAAAGCAGGCCAAAAGCTGCCATTACCACGGTTATTTTGACAATAGTTGCCAGTGCCGACCGGCTGTTGGAGAACAGCAGGTTTACGCCGCCGATGAGCAGCAGCAAGGGCAGCAGAATGGGCCATATACTTCCCCAGTGAAAATGGATATAGCCAAAGTTGCCCAGCAGGAAGGCCACCCCGATCAGAACGAGGACAAGCCCGGGTATTAATTTATCGTTTCTCATGATTCTTGATCTTAAATGTTAAATAAATTATGCTGTCGGAGGGTTATCGGCCGGGGGATTATCCGCCGGCTTATCGGCTTCCGGGGCATTGCCGGTTGTTTTGTCATCAGTTTTTTGCCAGTTGGGGGTTTCCCAGGGCTTGCGGCTTTCACCGGTAAACATCAGCACAGCGCCAACGGCTATGATGATGATGGGCCACAGGTGACCGAGGTCCCAGTCGGGTATGATATCGAAATCATCCAGCAGTATCGAGCCGCCTACGATGATCAGTATGGTACCGATGATGATGGCGGCCAGTGATGTACCGTTTTGCGGCTTGTACGGGGGCTGCGGAAAGGGATTGCCCTGGAAAGGGTTGCCCTGGTACGGATTGCCGCCATACGGGTTATTGCCCGGGGTTTGGGGCGGCACGGTGTAGTCTACCGTCGGATCGTGATAGATGTACGGTTTTTTGGGCAGAACGATCCAAAGTATGATGTAGATCAGGCCGCCGCTGCCGTGGAATATGGCCATCAGCACGAACACGATACGCACCACGGTAACGTCGATACCGAGGTATTCGGCCAGGCCGGCACAGACACCCGCAATCTTTTTGCGGTATTCGTCGCGGTATAGTTTCTTTTCCATTTTTTTAATTGCTAAACTTTTAAACTCATATTGGTTAACAGCATCGTCAGAGCTGGCCACCAGCCGGCCTGATGATGATTTGGTCGACATTGGCGCCGGGGCTCATCCTGTATGTGCTGATGATAGCCGATGCGATGTCTTCGGGTAGTATAAATTTGTCTTTACTGATGGTAGTGCCGGCCCACGAATTGGTCAGCGTCGAGCCGGGTATCACAGCCGTAACTTTCACATTATAAGGCTGCATCTCCAGTTTCATCACCCTGGTAAGACCTAACAGGGCGGTCTTTGTTACACTGTAGGTCCCTGCCGAAGCGATCTGGTCGAGCGCGGCTACCGAGCAGATGGTGAAGATATGCCCCTCGCGGGCCCGCTGCATTTTTTTGCCGTAAAAACGGTACAGGTGATAAGCGGGCATCAGGTTGGTATGTAGTTGCTTGTCAAATGCGGCTTCGGTCTCGTCCAGTATGCTTACCGGGTCGAACATGCCTAAACTGTTTACTACCACGCTGATGAAGCCCAGCTCCTTTTCGGCGGCGGCTGCAAAAGCGAGCAATTGCTCTTTATCGCTGCCGTCGGCAATGCGGGTTACCACCTGTATTCCGGGATTGATCTGTAACAGTTCGTTTTTAAATTGCTCAAGATCGTTACCGCTGCGTGAGCAGATAGCTACGTTCAGGCCTTCTTTCGCGAAGGCGGTTGCAATCGCTCTGCCCATGCCTTTGGTTGCCCCGGTTATCAGTACATTTTTCATTGATGTTATAATTGGCCGTTTATAAACTTTAGTTTTTATTCTTGTACAAATCTAATCCTGATTTTGTAAGCTGCTATAGGCTTTTGGGGAAGTGTAATCATATTTTCGGTGAACGGCACAAAAATGACGGTGAATGCGTAATGAATAGCCCGATAATGCAAACCCCATTATTACCCGGCAGGTGTGGAACTAAATCCCCGTTTTTTATTCACTGCTTGTTAAAAGCACACCAAAAACAGCCCAAATTATGCGATTTAAGCCGTTTTTGATGTGCAGGCATGTTTATTGCCCCTGTTTATACCGTATAAAATTGAATTGTTATGAAATCTGCATTAACATTTATAGGAGTTATCGTTACACTGGTGCCGATGGTGATGATCATCGCTACGCTGGTGGTAAGAGGTAAAAAATTGTTTGATTGATCGGATCATCCGATTCTCCTCAGATAGCCAGTCACTTATAACTACAGCGGCTATCCAATACCCTAATCCTGAGAATTTCTTGCCTGGTATGGCGTGGTTGCGCGTATTACCTCACATCAAAACAATTTCATAATTTATCTTTTTATAAACTGATATGTTGCAGTTTTCACATATTTGAGGTATGTGGCTGTAAATGGTATCGATATTAAAGCGTATTTTTAGCCGTTTTTACCTTTATAAATGTTTCACAGCTTAGGGAAATATATACTTTTACTACGTTTAAGTTTCAGGCGACCCGAAAAATTCAGTGTATACTGGTCTGAAGTAATGCGCGAAATGGTATCGGAAGGCATAGGCTCGCTGGGAATCATTGCCATCATTTCCGTTTTTATCGGCGCTGTGGCCACTATACAGACCGCATTCCAGCTTATCAGCAGCATTGTTCCCAAAACGGTCGTTGGCGGCATTACCCGCGATTCGACTATCCTTGAGTTCAGTCCAACCATTTGTGCCCTGGTACTGGCCGGGCGCATCGGTTCGAGCATTGCCTCGCAGATCGGCACCATGCGCGTTACCGAACAGATCGACGCGCTGGAGATCATGGGCGTTAATGCACCGGGTTACCTGATATCGCCCAAGATCATATCGGGCGTTACAATGATCCCTGTACTGGTGATCGTTTCGGTAGTGCTTGGTTTGAGCGGCGGCTACCTGGCCTGTGCATTATCAAGGGACGTAACCCCTACAGATTATATGACCGGTCTGACCGATGGGTTTAACCCGCTTATCGTAACCGTGTGCGCCGTCAAATCCGTTGTATTCGGGTTTATTATCAATTCTATTTGCGCTTACCAGGGCTATTATACATCGGGGGGTGCGCTCGAAGTGGGGCAGGCTGCTACCCGCGGTGTGGTATACAGTTGTATCATGATCCTGTTTGCTGATCTTGTTGTTTCACGTATTTTGCTATGATCGAGACCAGAGACGTTTATAAAAAATTCGGGGACAACGAAGTGCTGAGCGGCATTACCACCCAGTTCAGAGCCGGGAAAAAGAACCTCATCATCGGGAGTTCCGGATCGGGCAAAACCACGCTGCTGAAGTGTATCGTCGGGTTGCACGAACCCACTACCGGCGAAATACTTTACAATAATGAAAATTTTACGCAAATGAATTTTGAGGAGCGTGTGCCCATCCGTAAACAGATCGGCATGCTGTTCCAGAATTCGGCGCTTTTCGATTCCATGACGGTCGAGCAGAATGTCATGTTCCCGCTCAACCTGTTTACCGATATGTCCAAAAGTGAAAAATTGGACCGGGCGAACTTATGCCTCAAAAGGGTAAACCTGGAGGGAACGAACAAGCTGTTCCCTTCCGAGCTTTCGGGCGGAATGAAAAAGCGTGTGGGCATAGCGC
>DASZWG010000107.1:0-6621 GCA_035546675.1 Mucilaginibacter sp.
GCCATTACCTGGTATAAAAAAAGCCTTGCCGACTCATCGGCGCTCGGTAACCATTACCTGCAAAGCGAAGACCTCAGACGCATAGCCGAAGCTTATCAAAAAATGAGCCGGACCGATTCCTGTATCGACTATGCGAAAAAAGCATTGGAGCAGGCCAAACTCGACCGCAACCCCGACCTGGTGCAACGTACCACATCGCTGCTCACAGATGAATACAAACTGAAGGGCGACTATAAAAATGCCTTCGGGTACCAGTTAGCAACCCAGCAGGCCAGGGACAGCTTATTTAGCCAGCAAAAAAACCTCCAGGTACAAAATCTTACTTATAATGAGCAGCAGCGCCGTGAAGCTGCACGTGCCACGGAGATAGCTTACCAGAACCGGGTCCGTTTTTATGCGCTGCTGGGGGTGATTATTGTATTCGTCCTTATTGCCGGCATTCTTTTATACGCGAACAGCCAGCGCAAAAAAGCCAACGTATTACTGAAGGAACAAAATGACCAGATCGAAACCCAGCGGAAAGACCTGGAAAATACGGTTGCCGACCTGAAAGCCACTCAGAAACAATTGATCCAGTCGGAGAAAATGGCCTCGCTGGGCGAACTGACGGCCGGTATAGCACACGAGATACAGAACCCGCTCAACTTCGTCAATAATTTTTCGGAGGTTAATGCCGAACTGATCGATGAGATGGAACAGGAGATTAAAAAAGGGAACCTGGATGAAGTAAAATCGATAGCAGAAGATATTAAAGCCAACCAGGAAAAAATAAGCCAGCATGGCAAGCGCGCCGACTTTATTGTAAAAGGCATGCTGCAGCACAGCCGCAACAGCACCGGCGAAAAACAGTTGACCAATATCAATGTGCTGGCCGACGAGTTCTTTAAGCTATCCTTCCACGGACTGCGGGCACGGGATAAATCGTTCAATGCCGAAATGGTGACGCACTTTGACCCTGATCTGCCGAAAATAAACGTAGTACAGCAGGACATGGGCCGTGTATTGCTCAACCTGATCAATAATGCTTTCTATTCGGTAAACAAAAAAGCCAAAACAGCGGGCAGCGATTATAAACCGACGGTTGAGATCAGCACCGCTTCGCAGAATGGTTCAGTCAGGATCTCGGTTAAAGACAACGGCTTGGGCATACCTGAAAACATCAAAGACAAAATCATGCAGCCATTCTTTACCACCAAGCCTACCGGCGAGGGAACCGGATTAGGCTTGTCGCTGAGCTATGATATTGTGGTAAAGGGGCATGGGGGTAATATCAATGTTTATAGTAAGGAAAATGAAGGATCGGAATTTGTAATCACATTACCTGCCAACAATAAAGATATATGAAAAAATTAACCCTGGTTTGTTGTTGCATGTTGCTGCTGAATACGGTTTGGGCGCAAAAAGTAAATATAGATAGTTTGGTCAGGATTGCTGTGTACAGGAGCAATAGCGCTAAGCCACAAACGGTACCTGATCGCGACAGCCTATTAAAGCAATTGCCTTTTATCAAATCTCCCGCAGCCCGCATCAAACGGATCTATGATCTTATTTTAAATTACGGAGACTTGAACCCCAAAGAGGCGCTTTATTACCATCGTAAAATACTCGACCAGGCGCAGAAATATAACGATCAAATCGGCGAATCAGTCATTCTGAGTGACTTGGGATTCACTGTATCTGAGAGTGGCGATGACGCTGAGGGTGTAAAGATAATATTGAGAGCTTTAGAATTAGCAAAAAAAACAGGCAATAACCAGGCAATAGGCATCGTGTACGATAACCTAGGCGTCTGTTCTATTGATATCAATTTAAAAAAATTATATTTTTTAAATGCGGTCAAGTTCTCGCTGGCGGGTAAAGACGATCTGTTTACCTGTTATGAGTTGGGGAATTTGCAGTCTGTATATTCTTATTTGCATAAACCTGATTCATCCAACTACTATTTCTTAAAGGAGTTTGAATTAGCAGTCAAAAAAAACCTGGAGCAAATTCTGCCGAATGCTTTTAACGATCTTGCCCAGCGTCAGACATCGCTCGCCGGTAAACTAAAATATTTGAATATTGCATTAAACCTACCCTTTACAAAACTTAGCCCGTCCACGTTGACAAATATTTTAAATAACGTGTCTTATACATACCTTAAGGCCGGGCGAACCGATTCTGCTTTGTCTTATGCAAACAAGGCCTACCGGGCATCGATGCGCACATTTTATACCCAAAGAATTGGCCCTGCGTATCTTTTATCCAAGCTTTATACCGGGCGCAATGCCGACAGTGCTCTAAAGTATACGAATGTCTATTACCAGGCACGGGACAGTGCTTTTAGCATCGAAAAGATTCAACGGGCGCAAAGCCTGAACTTTGCTGCTCAGCAGCGCCGGCAGGAAGCATCGGAGCAAAAACAGGCTTATCAAAATAGCTTGCGAACTTATTTGCTGATGGCGATCATCGTGTTTTTTTTGGTTTTGGCGATAGTATTCTGGCGTAATAACAGAAAGCAGAAGCAAACCAACTTGTTACTTAGTGAACAAAAAGAAGAAATAGAAACGCAGCGCGATAACCTGGGCGAAGCACTGAAGGAACTCAAAGCCACCCAAACGCAATTGGTCCAGCGCGAAAAGATGGCCTCATTAGGCGAACTGACCGCCGGTATTGCCCACGAGATTCAGAATCCGCTCAACTTTGTGAACAACTTTTCGGAAGTGAGCGCCGAATTAATTGAAGAGTTGAAGGAAGAATTAGGGAAAGGCGATGTTGAGGAAGCAGTATCTATCGCGACCGATGTGGAGCAAAACCTCGAAAAAATACGTCATCATGGCCGGCGTGCCGATGCTATTGTAAAAGGCATGCTGCAGCACAGCCGGGCATCATCGGGCCAGAAAGAACCAACCGATCTGAATGCGCTCGCAGATGAATACTTAAGACTGGCCTATCATGGGCTGCGCTCAAAAAACAAGGAATTTAATGCTGAACTGATCACAAACTTCGACCCGAAACTCTCCAAAGCGAATGTAGTTGCACAGGATATCGGCCGGGTATTGCTCAACCTTTTCAATAATGCTTTTTATTCAGTAAACGAAAAGGCAAAAACAGCCGGAGCTGATTATAAACCCACGGTTGAGGTAAGCACCGCGCAGCAAAATGGCTCGGTCATCATCTCGGTGAAAGACAACGGATCCGGTATACCGGACACTATCAAAGAAAAAATCATGCAGCCTTTCTTTACTACCAAACCGACTGGCGAAGGGACCGGATTAGGCTTATCTTTAAGCTATGATATTGTAGTGAAGGGCCACGGGGGAAGTATCGAAGTAAACACCCAAGAGGGTGAGTTTACCGAATTCAAAGTCAAAATGCCTGTTAGCTGAAACAACATGAAAAAGCATTTTTTTATCCCGGCACTTTTCGCCCTGATCATCAATATGGCCTACGGGCAAACCCATGACGTGGACAGCCTGCAAAAGGCCTACAATAAAACCAGGCAGGATACCACCCTGGCGCAGCTGTATTTTATCAAGAGCGCTAGCATATTTCTCACCACAAATGTCGATTCCGGCATGATCTATGCACGAAAGTGCCTGGCCCTGTCGCGTAAAATCCATTACAAAAAAGGCGAAGTACGAGGGCTGGCAATGGTAGCAACCTTTCAAAACATCAATGGCGACCTGCCCGGCGCGCTTAAAACCACCTTTGAAGCGCTGCCCGAAGCGCTTAAAATTCATGAAATGCGGACGGTTGCCTCCTGTTACAATACGAGAGGGCTGACATATTCGACAATGAACGAACAGCAAAAAGCGCTTGATAATTATTATTGCGCCCTTCATATTGTCGAATCCAACCACTTCAGCGATTTTGAAGTAATTATACTGAACAACATTGCAAGGGCTTACATGGACATGAACCGGCTCGACTCCTCGGCCTATTTCGCCACGAAGGTCTACAACTTCGCGGTGAAAAATAACATGAAGGGAAACTTCGGCTACCTGATACGAAATTTCGGCATTATCGAATACAAAAAAGGTCACCCCGAAAAAGCTATTGGTTATTACAAAAAAAGCCTGGCCGACTCTTCGGCAAAAGGTAACCATTACCTGCAAAGCGAAGATTACCGTCGCATGGCCGAAGCATGGCAGCAATTAAAAAAATCCGATTCCTGTATCTACTATGCCCAAAAAGCATACATTCAGGCTAAACTTGACCACGACCCCGACCAGGTGCAACAGACAACCACCCTGCTGACGAAAGAGTACAAAGCCCGCAATGATTTTAAAAACGCTTTTTACTACCAGGAGGTGACCCTGCAATTCAGGGACAGCCTGTTCAGCCGGCAAAAGACCCTGCAACTGCAAAACCTGGAATACAACGAACAGCAGCGGCGCGAACAGGCAAAGGCAGAGGAACTGGCTTACCAGAACAAAGTACGTTTTTATTCGTTGCTGGGCGTCATAGGCGTGTTCGTGCTTATTGCATTGATTCTTCTGTTTGCCAACCGGCAGCGCAAAAAGGCAAATACATTACTTCGCAATCAAAACGAACAGATAGAAAAGCAGCGTAAAGACCTGGAAAAAACTTTGGGCGACCTGAAAATAGCACAAAAGCAGCTTATCCAGTCGGAAAAAATGGCCTCGCTGGGAGAGTTGACCGCAGGTATAGCCCACGAAATTCAGAATCCGCTGAACTTCGTCAACAATTTTTCTGATGTGAACCAGGAAATGCTGGAAGAGCTGAAAGCGGAAAGCTTAAAGCCGAAAGCAGAAAGGGATGAACAGTTGGAAACAGAACTGATCAATGATTTGATAGAAAACGAACAGAAAATAAACCATCACGGTAAACGTGCTGACAGCATTGTAAAAGGCATGCTGCAGCACAGCCGTGCATCGTCGGGTCAAAAAGAACCAACCGACCTGAATGCACTTGCCGACGAATATTTTCGCCTCGCTTATCACGGATTGCGGGCGAAGGACAAGAACTTCAACGCCGAATTAGTCACCCATTTTGATAAAAAATTTCCTAAAGTAAATATGGTGCCGCAGGATATTGGCCGTGTACTTTTAAACCTTTTCAATAATGCATTTTATGCAGTAAACGAAAGGGCAAAAACAGCAGGGCCTGATTATAAGCCGACGGTTGAGGTAAGCACCGCGCAGCAAAACGGCTCGGTCATCATTTCTGTAAAAGATAACGGTCCAGGAATCCCAGAGACGATTAAAGACAAGATCATGCAACCATTCTTCACCACCAAACCTACGGGCGAGGGGACGGGATTAGGCTTATCCTTAAGCTATGATATTGTAGTGAAGGGACATGGGGGCAAAATAGAAGTTGATAGTAAAAAAGATGAAGGTTCTGAATTTATTGTTCAATTCCCGATAACGACTAACGGATGAAGAAAACATTTGTTTATATGATCTTGTTTGCGTGTACGGTGAGCATCGGTTTAGCTCAAAACCGGCAAGCCGACAGCTTAAAATCTTTGCTTGATAAGAACCCGCCGGATAGCGCAAAACTGGAGTTGCTGGTTGAACTAAGCCGCGTTTACTACCTGCAAAGGCCCGATAGCGGTTTGAACTTTGCAGCACGGGCTTTGGCTATTGCAAAAAAAACCGGCGACAAAAAGGGCGAAATGCAAGCGCTGACACAAATCGGATTTTCGATGTGGATAATGGGGGATATGCCGGCCGCCTCCCAGTCTCTTATCAGTTCTTTGCACCTGGCGGAGCAACTGAATGATAAATGGGGTATCGCACGCAATTATGATGGGATGGGCGATATTTATGCGATACAGAATGAATTCAAGCTCGCGATTCCCTATGCCCTTAAATCGGTACGTATTTTCAGTGAAGTTGGGGATTATGAAAATGTTGTAAACGGATTATCGGATATCGGCGACTTTTATAATTCAGCCGGGCAAGTAGATTCGGCATTGTTGTTTAATAAGCGGGCATTGGCATTATCCGTCAAAATAAATGAATGGACCTGGCGTCCGAAGATCATAAAAAGCCTGGGAATAATATATTGGAAAATGGGGAAGAAAGATACGGCGCTTGCATATATGCATAAGGCAATAATAATATGCCTTAAGTACAAGGAAACATTTCTGCTTACCAATGCTTATTATGGCCTGGCAGAAATTTTTCAAAAATCCGGCCAGCGTGACTCCTGCATCTTTTATGCAAAAAAAGCCTTTGCTTTAGCAAAAGAAAACTCCCTGGCCTACCCAATGTCCAATGCCTCCATCCTGCTTGCCCAGATGTATGATGGAAATAACGCAGCGGAAGCTGCGAGGTACTACAAAGTCACCCTCGATATAAAGGACAGTTTATTCAAAACTGAAAAAACCAACCAATTAATGATTATCGACATTAATCGCCAGCAACGCGAAACTGACCTGAAAAACGCGGCCACAGCCTATCAAAATAAGATAAAATTGTACGCATCGCTGTTGGCGTCTGCGCTGGTCATTATCATTTTGCTGATGGTATGGAGGAACAACCAGAAACAAAAAAAAGCCAATATATTACTGGAGAGTCAGAAAAAACAAATACAGGAGGCATATCACCATCTTAAGCTCACCCAGAACCAGCTCATCCAGTCGGAAAAAATGGCCTCTCTTGGCGAATT
>DASZWG010000108.1:0-25355 GCA_035546675.1 Mucilaginibacter sp.
GAATATAATCCAAAGACACACCAAGTATCTTCAAAGCAATTTTTTCGAGTTCAGCCTTGTTTCCGGTAAAATGGAAAATATAGTGCTGATGCGAAAGGGTTGCACCGGGTTTCAGAAAAGCTCCCGGCGATACGCTTTCGATCTCATAAAACGGCCCCATTTGCGTGCCATCTGCCAGCGGACCATCATTGTACGCATTTACCGCATCGCCCTGTAAAGGATCCTTATCGGGCGTCCATTCCTGGTTCAGGTAGATAGCCTTAGGGTCAAAATCAAATAAAGTAATCGTAAGTATGTTATTTATGGCATCATAACTTCCGGCGACGCCCCTTGTCCTCGCAGCCGGCATACCCAGCTTGCCTCTCGATTTCCCGTCGGCTTTAAAGAATACATGACCGTTTTTAAAAATTACCCTGTCAGGCGGTATTTGGCCAAAGTAATCCGTTGTAGCTACTTTACCGTGTGCATTCTCCCTGTAGGGTATTACGATGACCACACCCGGCGATGGTGTAAACATATCCAGGTTCCACAGGCATGGGGCGCCGGTTTTTGTTGTCCATGCGTTTGTGCCGGTGTTAGTAACCGAATTATCCGTCCTGATCCCTACCGTCTTCACCGTGCTATCCAGCTTAATATTTAAAGTTTTTTCAACAGAGTCTCTATCCAGCAGACTAATTCTACGGTCAACCCTTAGTTTCAAATTCGTTCCGGCATAGTTCAGCAAATCCATATTCTTTTCCAGGATTGCCTGTTCATTGCTATTGTTTATCAGTTTCCAGGCTTCGTGATCGAAAGGCGCGGGAGTGTGCCAGTTAGCAAACTCCATTTTGGTACCCGGCTTAAAAAATAAAGCAAACTTTCCTCCTTCGGGGCCAAGCCACAGCCTGTCCTCGCCGCCGTAAGCATTCATGTGCGGATCGGTCTTATTCCCGAAGGCTTTGTAATTGATCCAGCCAAAACTTTTGCCGGTATCCCCATCGGCTGTTGATGTGAATACTTTGCCCTGATATTTTGGTGAAACGATCACCTCTGAGCGGTCGTCGTTGCTTTTAAGAAGAATGATGCTGTCTTTACCGCTTAGAAAATCGCGGTCATAACCGAAAGTACCTTTTTTAAAAACGGATTCGTTATTTCTGCTGTTATTGGCTGAATAGTTGCAGGCATTGAGGCCAATTGCCAGAATTATGTATAAAAAACCGGTTGTCTTCATGGCAAAAAGGGTCAGTTCACTTCAAGCTGATCTTTGGACGGTAACTTAGGAAACGGATTATGCGGCTCGGTTTGATACCAGTACACAACCGATGCAATATCGTCCTGGAGGGGCATATAGCGTCCGTCGTGATGCCAGCCCAGGTCCTGGATAGTTACCTTAAGACTTTTTTCAAAACGGATCGGGTCCATGATATGCCATCGGTAAAGTCCGAAACGCTGCGCAACTTCGTAATGACCATCTCCCTTTATAACTTGCGGCAAACCGGTATAAGGGCCGGTAAACTCGGTGTAAGCACTTGTTTCAACTCCGTCTTTATTCTTTTTCTGCGTATCAAAATCATACGCCCCGCAGAAATAATCCTCGGTGCCGGTACCATTTATGGTTGGAAATTCGGTATCTCCGTCCATAAAGAATTTGATCTCCCCTTCACCCCACCAGCCATTCTTGTTCGAGCCATATGCCATGTAGGTGCCTACATACTGCCCCTTGCCCCTGATACTATCGACCAAAACATAATCCTTTTTATAGGGCAGCGGATTGACACGCCTGAACTGAGCATGAAAATAACCCGCATCTTTTGGGACATCGGTCAGGGTGTAATCGATCTGGTAATACAACACCATATCCGAATCGTCAATATTTTCCATCGTTATCCGGCATTTTTTGCGGAATGGCATTGGCCAGTAACAATTGAGCCCGCTGCCCGGATTTACCACTACCGCCAGTGATCTGACAGGTGCAAACTTACCCCAGCCCATGCAAAAAAAATCGCCCACGGGTACCTCTACCGATGGTGTTGTTTCATCGTCCCAGTAAAAACGTAAAATAGAATACCTCCAGTTCCCGGTCGGCGTCATCCAGATGTGCTGTATCTGACCCGGACCATCGATCTCGGCAATTGTAAATGTTGTATGCTTCTTAATGACCACGCTTGGACTCACCTTCCACTTTTGCCCGAGATCCCGCGCAGCCCGCTCACCGGTGCCTGTAGTAGCCATACCTCCTTTTCCTTTTTCGCCGGTAAAGTTTTCAGGACTTATTGATCGTGTTTTAGCATCCGATATTCGGGAAAGGTTACCGAGGTTCATATCAAGTCCGTTAAACTTTTGCTGAGCATAGGCAGCCATACCAAACAAAGCCACCGCCAAAATTGTAAGCGTAAATTTTTTCATATTCAGGAATTTGATTTTTCAGGTTTATAACTTACCGTGTTAACAAGGACTCCGATATGATCAATGTGGATGGTTACTATATCACCTTCGTGCAAAGTAAAATCATTCGGAGGTACCAGGCATGTGCCGGTCATTAAAAAACAACCGGTTTGAAAATCACATTCACGGAATAAGTAACCGGCCAGTTCATCAAGTGATCGCTTCATACGGCTCAGGCTGGTTTCATCCAGGTACATCTCTTTTCCGTTCCTGGTAATGGTCATCCTGATCACGGTATCAGCCGAAACAGGTGCATCAGGCACATACAAACACGGGCCAAGTGCAGCGCTTCGTTCGTATATCTTGGCCTGCGGCAGGTAAAGTGCATTTTCGCCTTCGATACTGCGCGAACTCATATCATTACCTATGGTATACCCCTGAATGCTGCCATTAGAATTAATAAATAGGGTCAGTTCTGGCTCAGGAACGCTCCACAGCGAATCGCGCCTGATGTATACCTGCTGGCTATGCCCGGCCACACGATGCGGCTGGGATTTAAAAAATAATTCCGGTCTTTCGGCTGAATAAACCTTATCGTACAGATCAGCAGCGCCTGATGCCTCTGATTCTTCCATCCTGGCTTCCCGGCTTCGCAAATAGGTAACCCCTGCAGCCCATACTTCCTGGCTGCCAATGGGCGGGAGCAAACGCATGCCGATCAAGGCCGCTGCTTTATCTTCGTTAACAACCGATAAGCCCGGTAATAACGAGACCAAATAGGCATGCAAATTATCCCTGTTGATCAGGTCGTCCCAATCGGCCTCAAGAATATAGCTTGCATGCTGATGCTTTATGATCGCACCATCCGATAACTTATATATCTTCATCCAGGTTTATAGTATTTGTACAAGAAATTGCACAAACAGCAGGCACAATATACTAATTAAATATATGGGAAATAAGGTGTAACCAAATTGAAACAAAAATCGCCGGATTTCATCCAGCGATCATATTGGTAACACTTTACTGCTTCGACGCGTTTTGATTTTTCTCGCTCAGGCGCCTTTGATAATCTTCCTGTTCATCTTGCGCCTTTGCCCGTTCATTCCACAGATATTCCTCCTTCGCATTGTGAAATACCTCCGGAAAGTCTGAAGGCTGTCTGCTAAGCCTGTCAAGCATTTGCTCTCTTTCGGCTTGTTTCCTTACACGGTCAAAAATATCTTTCCTGGCTAAGTCGGTAAATATGTTTACCGAAGTATTAACCGAGTCTGTTTTTATATTGGGCCTAACTACAAATGGCTCTGAAGCATATGATCTTATTGTACTTACAGATAAAAAGATCATCACGCTCAAACTATATTTCAAAATATTTTTATTCATATTAATACCGCTATTTAACTCAGAAACAGCATTTATATCTAAAATGTTTATAAGATATTCACTAAAGCTAATCTTCCTTAACTGAACGATTATTTTGTATATCAATAGTTAAGTGCTGGCATACCTGATGAAACTGCAAAAAGTGCATTTAATCAGGTACTGACAATTGAAACGAAATAAGAAAAGCAATGGTTACATCAGAAATTCGCAATTCCTGCTCAACACTCCTTGCCAGATATGCAAGGGATTGAACGACAACGGATATTCAGACTTCAGAAAAGAAAAAGCCCCGGATAAGTTATCCGGGGCGCAGTTAGTTAAACTACAATTATGACAAAAATTAAATTACTTTTTCAGGACGGAACTACTTCATTGTGATAAGTTTTGCCGGCAAAACAGTTGCGCTGATGTTAGCACCCAATACATTTGCTGTCCAACCAGTAGGTTGCACAGTTCCAGACTGGTATGATACATCTTTTTCAACTACAGTTGTACCTTTCGGATAGTAAGCGAGATCGGATGGTTTACCACACATCCATTTCACCTGATTATTGGTTATCGTAATGTCGCTGCTGGGAAGCCCGGAATAATTACCGCAACCCACACCTAAATGCGATACCGTACTTGCCGAGCTATAAACAATATTATTGACCATAGATATATGTGTTCCGCCTGCTACCTGCATACCGATATTGCCGGTGTTTACCAGGATATTCCCCTCAACATGAATGTAACTTCCGCCCTGATCGCCAACTGTAATGCCCGACCCTGTCGTACTGGGTCCTCCTCCCCTTAGCAGGTTATGGTAAACTAAAATAGGACTTGCTGACGTTCCATTGCTTTTATAAACATTTATCCCGTCTTCAGGATTGCTCTGCCCTGCAATGTTTTCCCCCCTGTTATACTTAATGATATTGCCGGGCCCTGAAACATTATTAAACTGTACAAATGCTCCGCGCGGATATGGCCCCATCATATTCAGAAATTGGTCGTACATAACTACAATACCGCTGCTGTTCTGCGCATATATGCCTGTTGCTACCTTGGTAATAAAACAATAATCGATTTTTACATTTGTGCAGCCCACCATATTTACACCTGTCGAGTAAACACTGGTCCCGTTACACAATTTGCATTGGGTAATGTGAACATTGGTGCAATTGGTCAGTGTGATACAAGGACCACCGCCTCCGCTTATAGAATCACCGGAAATGGTAATATTACTCTGGTTTTTATAAACGAGTGGTGCAGATCCTTTGTAAGGTTGGGCGATCGTACCTAAACCTGCTGATGATAATACCAGGAATACTAATACTGCTGATAGATTTTTAATTGTTTTCATTGACACTTGATTTTGGGATTTACTATTTTAATTGTTTTGGGTGCAGTTTTGGAAATTTGATAAAGGTTGTGTTCGTTTATCGAGGTTAAATTTTTAAATCCGCAGATTAAAATTTACTTCTTGATTAAACTTTATATAATAATGGTTAACAATCTGTAAACCAACTATTTATTATAGATAAATATAAAAAAAACTTCTTAAAGTTCATAATGGTTTGCAAAGGTTTCTGAACTTTTTTGGGGGAAGATGTTATCTGCGAATAATAAACTCTTAAGCATAAAACGCAGGGTGAATGATCAGGCACCTGTTTAATAAAATCGGAAACAGACGAAATAAATATGATAATATTAACTGCGGAACTGCACCATACCTTTTTGTCTTTACTTAAAACCTGCAACTTTCAAAAAGTCAAATCGATAAATTATCTATCCTTTCTGTTAAAAAAATTAATATTTTTATAGGAGATTAAACTTTGTACAGGGCTTTGCATCTATAAATAAAAAATATGCACAAACGATGAAACGACCATATCTTATCTTGATTCCTGCTATATTTTTATGTTACTCCTGCCATCATGATACCGTCCAGTTGGTTGACGGACCAAAGTTTTCCTTAAACAAAGGCAAAAAAGATGATATAGATTTTTCCAAACCCGGAACAGGTGGCATCAGCGGCAGCAATGACGCAAGCAAGGTTACTCCTCTGGGTGGGCCTATGGCTTTTGGCAGTGCTTCCGCTGCTTTCAGAAAGCATGAACCTGAACCTCCTGTTACAGAAGATCTGCCTAAATCGTATAAAGACCGGAAATTCCTGAATAATGCTTCAGATCTTGCCTACGACCTTTTTATGATACCCGGTAACATTGTAAAATATAACCCTAAGGATACTACTTATGAGTTCAAAACGCTTAGGGCTATCATTAAAGGGAACAAACTACCTGTAGCAACCGCGATTAACGACGGTATGCTGTACAGCGCCAAGATCAATTCCAATACCAGTTTCAACGGATCATACCTGATCGGCGGATTAAGTGTTAACAAGGATGAAATAATGGAACTGAATATCCAGGACGCAGCGAAATCAAGCGTCCCGGACAGCCTGATCGACGTTGATGCCATTAAGCGCATTGCTGAAAGCCTGCCCGAAGATCAGCGTAAAAATTACTTTTACATCAAATCAGTTACGCTTACCCTGATCGATAACAGGAAGTATTCAGAAGGTAAATTTGACGCCAGCATTAACTCCTGCTTTGTCACTTCGGGCGGCAAAACCTATACCAGTAATGAAAAGTTTGAAAGGGAGAAAACCATTTCAGTATTTCTTGTGTCACTGGATAATCTGATTACAATGCCCGGACAATAGAGGCTGGCTTTTGTTAATATCAACCTTTCCCTTTTTAAATTCGTAAAACTCAGCTGAGGAGTAACCCACACAATCATTTGAATACATGATTGTTAAATTGTTGTTCATTGCTTTTTTAACAAAAAACTTAGTTACATTTACGTCGAATCTTATTTTAGAATGGCACCGACTGCTTTAGCATTACGCCCCGGTATGTTATTTTGCACACTTATGGTGGCAACTCTTTTTGCTGCATCGTGTACAAAAAGATCAGTGGTTCTTCCGGCAAATGGAAATAGTAATACGAGTTCGAAGGATCGTAATTCTTCTTCGGGCTCTTCGGGTTCCACATCAGGAACTTCCACTACTGTTCCTGATACGGGTTCTAATAGTTTACCCGGCGCCGGTCCCGGCAACTCGATAACTTATACCACTTCGCCTGCTATTAATTTGAACGGCAAACACGATATTACTATCCAAGCGGTTATCACACCCGGCATTACATTATACAATTGCTACAATATTGTTATCAAAAACTGTAAAATAGGACCGAATAAATCGGTGGGTATACAAACGCAGCAATGTACAAACATCAGTATCGACAGTTGCTATATGTACAATGTCTCCACCGGCGTTTATGCGCTCGATAGCAAAACGATCAGCGTAACCAATTGTAAAGGCCTTAATATGCAGGGACCTTTCCCTAAAGGCGCATTCGTCCAGTTTGACAACGTAAGCGGAGGTGGCAATAAGGTAAATTACAACCGGTTTGAGAATATTTTGGGTCAAAGTTATCCGGAGGATGCCATTAGTATGTATAAAAGCAATGGTTTGCTCAATGACCCGATACAGATATATGGCAACTGGATACGGGGGGGTGGCCCGAGTCTGACAGGAGGCGGTATTATGCTGGGTGATAATGGCGGTTCAAATATAGTCGCCATGGACAATATTCTTGTCGATCCGGGGCAGTATGGAATGGCCGTATCAGGTGGCACAAATATGTCCATTATTAACAATTCCATCTATGCTAAGTCGCAATCCTTCACCAATGTAGGGTTGTATTACTGGAATCAATCCGGGCTGCCCAGTTCAAATATTACCATCAGTGGGAACAAGGTGAACTTTACCAGCGGGAAATACGGCATTAATAATACCTACCTGGCGCCCGGCAGTGTAGCTCCAAACGGCTGGAGCACTAATATTCTTAATGCCGATATCAGTGAATCGCTGCTGCCGGAAAATATAATCACACAATAATTTTATTAAAGGTCAAAAAAATAAGAAGCCGCCATCGCGGCGGCTTCTCTTCTTAATTAAACTATATTGACCCAAATATAGCTTTTCCTTTATCAGAAAAAGTTATTTCAACTTTTCTACTTTAACCTTAATACTTGCCTGCATCGGACCGACGCCGCCTTGTAAAGTTCCGTTAAAAGCCGTACCATCTTCAGAATTAAAGGTATCTTCAACCCTCACTCTTGCCATACCCGGCATCATTTTAGGTGCCTGTGAATTTGGGGCAGGATTGTATTGATTTGCTGCCTTGAGCAAAGCAGCCTGACCCATATTTTGAGGCATCGCTCCATTATAGCCCATCTTCTTTTGCAGGGTTTGCATCTGTTTCAAATCAGCCTTCCCCTGCGCCGTTTTAAAATAATTAGGGTCATGTTCATGCGCCTGCATTCGCCGGGCAAATGCAATAATATCCTGACCGTTGCTCATATTCTCACTAAAGTCATTCATTACTTGTGTCTGTCCGAAATACTGTAATATATCAAGGTCCGATGCTCCGTTAAAAGCATACGGTTGTCCGGCACCATTTGGAAGAGAGACGGTGTTTCCAGGCTGGTATGTAACGGTACCTTTATCAATGTCGACCGTGTATAACACATCGTGCCCGTCCGCGTGAAATATCCATTTTACCTGCCCCTTCATCGGGCAAACCGTAGTAAGGGCAAAAGTGGCGTGTGCAGTATGCTGATTATTCAGCTTATCCATTGTGAATAAAAAAGGAATCTTATATGCCTTCGGGCCAATAAAAGTAGAGTGATCGGTTAATTGTGCGGTTTCGATGGTTAGATCCATGAATCTGCTTTTATCAAGGGGTGCAAGCATGTAAGTGCCATCCGGCAGATGCTTCAGGTAAACTTTGGATTTGCCCTGAAATTTATAGCTGATCCCCTCAGGTCCCGATGCTTCAAAATCAGCGGTTAGCTGATAAAGCGAATTGGCAACGTCAATGTTCCCCTGGTCGCTGCATGACGTGCCATTGCGCGTTTTATCCTTAATATCTGTAAAGGTAAAATCGGGGACTATACGGGTCTCGCCGTTATCTTTAGCCGTAAAAACAACGGTGGCTTCGCCCGATGAATTGGTCGTTACTTCCGTTTTGCTCAGTTTACCTACGTTATCATCTGTCAATTCCAGTTTTATGTGCTGGTTCGGGATCGGTTTTTCATCTGCGCAGTCAAAAACCTTGATCAGTACGTTAGTGGTCTCATCTATTTTCAGATCGCTTTTATCAGCAGTCGCTTTCCATTTGGCGCCGATCCATTTTGTGCCACCCGACTGATCGCGAAGTTTTTTCTGATAATCGCGGAGTTTATCAGGCACCGGGCTGAATGAGCCTACCATAGCATCGATCATGTCATCCACATGCCCGAGATCGCTGTCTGATTGTGAGAGCGTTGCAACAGCCGAGCCATTATGCGCATCTGTTATCCTTACAGTTACAGTATAAGTGTATGCTCCCGGATCACCGCTTCTGCTCACTTCTGCGTAACTGGTAAAATCGATGTCTCCTCCCGGCCCTGAACCATTTGAAGGCGGCTGCTGATATGTAGTGCCCGTACTGGCGCCAGGCATCAGGCCCTTATAAACTTCAAATTCATCTGATTGCTGCTTCGTATAAGCAGCCTCGAGCCAATCGCCCGAATTTTGCACCTCAACATACTTCCCTCCTTCTGCTGCATTGCTGTTTGAATCGATAGGAAAATCGATCTTAGTATCATAAACATACATTTGCATAGGCGGGCAACTACATTTTGGACCCTGTGCAGATGCTACCACTGCAATACTAAGAATAAAGAAGAGCAGACCTGTTTTTTTCATACCTGGCTTCAAAACTTAAATACATTATTCCATCCGTTTATTCGCTGCGACTATTGCTTCCCTGTGGTTGGCATTGAACTTATTGGGAAACCGTTACTAATTTTTGCAACGCCGCTATATCCACTCCCTTTAGCACTTCTTGTATATAATCCGGCCGCCCCTCAAGATGCATCACCATATTTTGCACGGTATCACATTTGAGCTTCTTTAAACTCGTCAGATCATTATCTGCGGGTACAGCCGAAAATGCCGAGCGCATATAATTATAACTATCACGCTTAGGCAGCCATTTACCCCATAGAACTGTAGCAATATTTGATGGATTGGGATAAGTAAAATCTGCTTCACCGACATCATAAGAATGATTATCCAACTCATTGGGGTTGTGCAGGAGACCCGCATAAAATGCTCCTGGCACACTTAATTTTCGTTGCGGAATAAAACACTTCTGATCGCCGTCTGTAGCCCCTGTACCGGCTTGCGAAACATTAACAGCGAAGTGCACCAGTATAAGCGAAGCATTGGCAAACCTATCCGTATTGATGATCTGTTGCTTCTGAAGATCCTGGTATGAATTTGTTGAATTTGCAGAAAGACCGTTAGCAAGATCCTGGTATTTCTTTATGAATTCGTCAGTCCTGCCAGAATACCAGGCCACTTTTTTCTCATATGCCTGGGTGGCCTTCTTATTGCCCGACTGCAAATCGCGGGTATATTGCGCATTATGGTTTTGCATATATGCTATGCGCAATTGAGTATAATATTGCGCCGAATCCATATAAGCCTTTAACTGCTGATCATTATTTTGTGCTGACATATCTGACTTCATGTCTGAAACGACCTGGTTTGATTGTGCCTGAAGTCCGTTCTTATACCAATCGCCCCATGTTTTCAGCGAATCTTTGTTCACAATGATGATATAACATATTTCGTACGCATGCGGAGGTCTCTTTTCGTACGGCGTTGCTTCCCACTGCGTGTAGGCTATGAATGAATTTGGCCGGTCGTACGACGACTCGTTCAATTCATACATACTCCAGTGTTTTGCCCTTATCATTTTTTGTAAAATGTCCGTAAGCGCATTGCGAACATTGCTCTCCATCGCTATTTCCTGCGGCAAAACATGATTATCCTGCCCCCGGTTCACGAAATCCGTAGCATTGGTTATTTCATCAGCATGCGGACACGGGGCCGGCCAGTAAGCACAATCCTGCGCCTTTGCTACCGAATAACCAAACATGATAAGCAAAAGGGTGATCCGGCTCAGCCGGGTAAACATGGAAGTTTTCATAACCTCGCGTTATAATTACATGACCTTTACAAACTCCACCCTGCGGTTATTAGCTTTGCCTTCGGGGGTATCATTCGTACCAATTGGTTTGGTATCGCCAAAACCCTTTGTCGTAAGACGCGATGCATTTATACCCATGCTTACTAACTGGGCTTTAACCGCATCGGCCCGCTGCTGTGAAAGTGTCATGTTATGAGCAGGGTCACCGGTGTTATCTGTATGTCCGTCTATTTCGAATTTGAGCGAAGGCGTTTTGTTCAGTAATGCATAAATACTGTTGATGGTGCCCATTGACTGTGGTTTGATGGTGGCCTTATCCACATCGAACAGAATACCGTGTGTGATGATCTTGTTGTCGGTCGTTACCTGTTTGTAAATATCTATGCCACCGGCTGCTATCCTTACATTTTTGATATACGAATTTTCATAGCCATTTACATCAATAGTAACATTATTGGCTTTTCCGGCAAGGTTGTTCACGCTGGCTACACGGTACTGATCAATGTATATCTTACCCACATTCTTATTAATAGCTATAGCGACATGATGCCATTTCATGGGATCATTAACATTTAAGCCGTCAGGGAAATTCACGTCACCCAATGTCCAGGTGGTGGATCCGCTGCCGATTGTAATACCAGGCATGATTCCGTCACCGCCCGAATAATAAACACGTTGCCCGAAATCAACCATCAGGTGATTGATGCCAAAAAGCTCGTTTTTAAAATCCAGTTCTACCGTGAACTGGTCCGGCATATAACCCTGGGTTTTCATCCGCGGGGTCATAGTAGCTCCTGCGCCTTTGGGGACATGGATAACATTCTCGCCATCCTGCTGCTGAATATCCATCTGGCCATTCAGCAAAGTAAACTGAGAGGGTATTTCTCCAACCTGCTCATCGGCTAGTGCCGATTCGAAAATTACCTGGTTACCCGGTATAAAGTCGTAATTTTTATAATCAGCTATCGTAGCAGGCCCGTTACCGCCACCCGATGAAGCATTTGAACCGGAATTTGAAGATGCGGCCTGCTGATTATTGTTATTTTGCTGATTGTTATTATTATTCTTTTTCTTTTTATGGAACAGTCCCTTAATGGCACTTTCAGTCTTATTAAGACCATTATCAATACCATTGTCTATATTGCTGTTTGCATGGTCTGATGCGCCATTTTTCGCGGCATCGCCGACATTCTCAACCTGGGCCCGGAGCTGACCTGCAGCAGCAATGCAGATCAAAAAAATCAATATTTTTTTCATAGCTTTTTTATTTACCTAAAGCTACTTTGACATTACTGCCTTATCAATCCCCAAATAGTGTGATGGCTTACTGACCAGATTTGCCGTATATTTTATTTAATGCTTCGGTACGGCTCTGCACGTGGAGTTTTTCGTATATGCGCCGGGCATGGCTGCGCACAGTTTCAATACTTATGTTTAGTTTATAAGCGATCTCTTTATAGCGAAGTCCTTCCGACAAATTTTTCAGTATCTCCTTCTCTCTCAATGTCAACAAGTTGGATGCTTCTATACTATCTTCTTTCTGGAAGGAAGAGATAACCCTGCGCGCTATCTGTGCACTCATCGGTGAGCCACCCTGGTACACCTCGGTAATAGCATCGATGATCCGCGACGGAACCGTTTTCTTCAGCAGGTAACCCGTGGCGCCTGCTTTCAGTGATTCGTAAATATTTTCATCATCGTCATAGACCGTGCTCATAATAAACTGCGTATCAGGGCAAAGTGGTTTCAGTCTTTTTACACACTCAATACCGCTTAAACCCGGCAAATTAATATCCATCAGTACAACGTCGGGCTTATTTTCGGGGATCAGAAGCAAGGCCTGCTCGGCATTAGCATATACCTGTTCGCAATGAAAACCATCGCTGAAGTTGATCAGTATCTGCAACCCCTCGCGTATTTCCTTGATATCCTCAACAATGGCGACTGTGATCATAATATACTATACAAAGCTATTTTTTTGCAACTTTTAAACACTCGCAAAAAAGTGTTACACAGGGACATCGAGCGTCACGGAAGTGCCATGTTCTTTAGAGCCGGATATACTGAATCGTCCGCCGATCTGCTCCATCCGGTTCCCCATATTTTGCAACCCGTTCGAGAAATTTCCGACTTGACTGATATCAAACCCGCATCCGTTGTCTTTTATGCTGATCACTAATCGTTTGTGCATTAATTTTATATTCAGGTAAACACGATCGCAGTGTGCGTGCTTAAGGATATTGTTGCAGCTCTCCTTCACAGCCAGGAATATATTCCTGCGTTTTTCTTCCGAAAGTGATATTTTACTTTCCTGTGCACCCTCATAAACAAACTCGGAATGTATGCCGGCCGGTTCAAAAAAACCCTCGATATATTCCCTGATATAAAGCACCAAACTGTTTAGTGAATCATTTTTCGGATTCAGTACCCAGATAATGTCCTGCAGGTTATCAACGAGCTCCCGCGAAGCGGTCGAAATAACATCCAGGTTTGCGGTTGCATGACTTGCCTCCCTGACCTGGGTTTTGGTTACTTCGCTCAGGATGGCGATCTTGGTTAGCCCGCTGCCCAGGTCATCATGCATATCTCGGGCAATGCGGTTTCGTTCTTTTTCCACGGCCTGCTCTTTTTCCAGCCGCAATATCCTTTCGCGCAGATTACGCTGCAACACATACCTGATGGCAAAAAACAACATTGAACCGATCACCAGGAAAGCGATTATCCTGAACCACCACGTAGCCCAAAAAGGTGGTGTAATGATCAGTTGCAGGCTGACCGGCTTACTCCAGATACCTTCATAATTTTCGGCCTTTAAGCTGAATGTATATTTGCCCGGTGCGAGGTTTGCATAGGAGGCGAAATTCCGGGTAGTATTCACCCATTTATCATCAACGTTTGAAAGCCGGTAGGCGTACAGGTTCTGATCAGGTTTGATATAATTGATCGCACCAAATTCCAGGTTGATCCTGTTCTCATTATATTTCAGTCGTAGCGGAGCTGTAAATGTACTTCGGTTCAGACTGCTGTCGTTCACCTGTATGGCATGTATGTACATTTTTACCGGCGCAGTCAGGTTTTTCATACGGCCGGGTGAAAACGCAATGATGTCATGTGACTCCGCAAGATAAAAATGCTTCCCATCGGTCGTTTTCAGCCATTGCAGACCATCATTCACATCAAGACCATCTTCAATACCAAAAAAAGTGAAATGATTATTCCTTACCTGGTAATAAACCAGGTGTTCAGAATTGATGAACCATATATCGCCATTCCGGTCTACACTGGCGGTTATGATATTGTTGTCTTTTAAAAATGGAGAAGTGATCTGTTTATAAACCCCTGTTACGGGATTAAACCTGAAAAGTCCCGACGACGATGCGATCAGCAGGCCTCCGTCAGGCAATTGCGTAATATCATTTACTGTGAATGCAAGTCCGTCCTTATTGAAATTGTAGGCCTTAAAATTACCATCAAGCTTGTTATACCTGTACAATCTGTTATTCCCGCACAGCCACACATTGTTGTGATTATCAGCAAAAAAACGCAGAATAAGCCCATCAACCAGCCCCGAACCGTCGCCATCGGTAAATGTTTTGAGCTTGTGAAAGTTAAGATCGTACAAATTGATACCACGTTTGTAACATGCTACCCAAACCGTGTCATGACTAATTAGTATTGCATTGGTTTTAGATGACAATGGTGCATCCTTGCCGGTGAATAATTTGTCGTTATTTCGAACCTGTTTAAGATCGGGATCCAATACCTGGATCCCCCTAAACGATGATACCCAGAATCTGCCATATTTGTCTGCTACAATACCTGAGATATTGGAAACATCCGGATCTGCCTGGGCCGGTTGACGGTATATCACTCTGTCACCTTTCTGGTCTAATATAGTCAGCCCTGATGGCACATACCACGACGATACGGCAACATCCTGCTGTCCTTTTATGGATATAGGCTGAATATCCTGTACAGCACCCCCTATTTTCTGTGATATTGTCGTAAATATGCTTTTACCTGCAAAAAAACGAGCTACCTCTGATCCGGCTATCCAGATATATTGTTCACCATCAGCCGTAATGTCCTTTATTGACCCGCCACCTCCCATAAAAAATGGAACTGGGTTGCAATCGGATAAATCTCCCTGAAAATTCTTCAACTCATACACACCTTTAGTTGTCGACACCCACAGACGGCTGTCATTATTATAATCAGTGTGTGCAAAACCGGTTATGATATTTACAATTTCGCCACCTTCACCTTTTTCCCATTTAAGCGTTTTATAATTTTTGCCCTTACTATCGAAGAGTATACAGCCGTTATCCCATGTACCGAGCCATATTTTCCCCGAGGCATCTGTAAATACACGCGTCACGGTAACACCCGATTCTGCATAAGGCAATTTACGATAGCCGAAGTTATGTTTGTCAATAAGAAGAGCGCCATCAAATGTGCCTACAACAAGCGTATCCTTTTTCCAATCGGTAAGGCAATTGATGTATTGCAGTTTGCTTTCGGCGCCTGTTTTATACTTCCATACTTTATTAAATACATCTTTTTTCCGATCGTACAGGTTCAATCCCATCACACCGCCAGCCCATATCCTGCCCTCGGGATCCGCATAGACTTTTAAATCGAAGATATCGTCCAGGTTGTGCAGTTCCTTATCATAAACCGTGCAGGTCATGGTATATGAATCAATGCGCGCAATACCTTCCAGTGTTCCTACCCAAATATTGCCCTGGCGATCTTCTGTTATATTGTCTATGGTGTTGCTGGGTATGGTATTGGGGTCACCCGGATCATGTTGCAGGATATCGACATTGGTACCATCGTACCGGTACAAACCATTTTCGGTACCGATCCAGATAAATTTGCGGCTCTCTTTAAATATGCACCTTACCTTCTTTACCCCGGCCTTTAACAGAACATCAGGATAGTCTATCACCGTGGTTTGGCCGTTATCATATAGCGTTTGCGACCCGCAGCCAAATACTGAACCTGAAAAAAGGCTTAATACGATAAATAATATTGTGATCAGCGAGCGCATGGCAAGGATTCAGGAATACAAGTTAAGCAGAATTTCACGGACAGGCAATCCTGCGATCAAATTGCCCGGGGTAAAGCATTTCTTCCTTATCTTTAGGGCGGTATTGGTAACAATATTGTTAATAACCGGAATTATAGCCGGTTAATAGAATTGTTACTATGACTTATTCTATTAAATCAGGAGTTTTACGAACAGTTTATAAGAGCAACTGTATTCATATCGTTCAACACGACGGTATACATACACTATGAGATCATTTTGCCCTAAAATCACCACCCCTATGCTTATGCTTCTTAAGCAGGTTAATCTTTTGAAAAAGATCGGTTTATATGTCCTGCTAATACTGCTTTCGGGTGGATTAACAACAGCCTCAGCGCAAAACACCAATTCCGATACAGCAAAAAACAACCCGTCGCTTGCCCTGAATGATTGTATCAATTATGCCTTACAGCATCAGCCCGCGCTGCAAAATTCGCTGCTGAATGTTACGATCACCAAAACTAACAACGCCATCAACTTGTCGGGGTGGCTGCCGCAGGTTAGTGCATCGGGCAATGCCATACATTACATCCAGCAATCCGGAAGCTCGCCGCAAGTTCAGTCAACTTCTACTGGTACGGGTAGCGGTACGGCCGTAACTACCCGCAACGGGCAGTACGCCAACACATTTGTGCCGCAGCTAACCGCCAGCCAGCAAATATTCAACCCGGCGCTCATCTATGCTTCAAAAAGCGCTCCGCTCTATGTAAAACAGGCCCAGCAAGCAACCGACAGCTCCAAAATCAATGTTGTGGTCAATGTGAGCAAGTCATTTTACAACCTGTTACTTACGCTCGAACAGATCAATGTACTAAAAGAGGACACCGCACGTCTTGGTAAAAATGTAAGGGACACTTACCACCAGTACAAAGGCGGTATTGTTGACGAAACCGATTACGAAGAAGCAACTATTACCCTGAATAATTCTATGGCTCAGTTAAAACAAGCTAATGAGAATATAGTGCCTCAATATGCAGCATTAAAGCAGGTGATGGGTTACCCGCCGTCATCGCAATTTAATGTAAGTTTTGATACGACTCAGATGATCAAAACGATGGAGATCGATACTACCATGCAACTACAGTACGAGAAACGCATCGAATTCCAGGAGTTAAACACCCAAAAAACGCTGCAGCATTTGATTACCGGCTATTACCATCATTCTTTTCTGCCATCGGTATCGGCATTTTTCAATTATAATTACGGCTTTGGCAATACCGGCCTTTCCAACCTGTTCGATAAAGGGTACCCTACATCGCTCATCGGAATTTCCTTTAGTATGCCCATATTTACCGGTTTGTCGAGGGTAAATAATGTCCGGAAATCGCAACTCGAAGAAGAGCAGCTGGCCTACGATGAAGCCGGACTGAAATCGCAGATCTATACCGAATACAGTACAGCGTTGGCCAATTATAAGGGAAATCTTTACAACCTGAGGCAACTACAAAAAAATGTAGCCATGGCCAAGAGAGTTTATTTTGTCGTAACGCTTCAATACAAACAAGGGGTGGTGGCTTATCTGAATGTGATCACGGCTGAATCGAACCTGATCACATCGGAGATAAACTACCTGAACGCTTTGTTCCAGTTGCTGTCAAGTAAAATAGACCTCGAAAAATCAATGGGAATAATTACATACTGATAAATCAATACGCACAAGTCCGCATCCATGAATAAAAAATTGATCTATATAACTCTTGCAGGCTGCCTCATCCTTGCAGCATGCGGCAAAAAAGAGCCTCCTGCCAATAACCAGGTACCTGTCAACCTGTACACCGTAAAGCTCAAAAAGGTACTGTATTATGACAACTACCCGGCAACTACGGTAGCACTGAGCCAGGTAAACCTGCTGGCACAGGTGCAGGGGTATATCACCGGCATTTTTTTCAAGGAAGGGTCCCATGTAGAAAAAGGGCAGAAACTATACGAAATAGACCGGCGCATTTACCAGGCAAATTATGATGGAGCAGTGGCCAACCTGAAAGTGGCTGAAGGCAACCTGACGCAGGCTCAGCAGGATGCCGACCGCTATGCCTACCTGAACAGTTATAATGCTGTAGCAAAACAACTGTACGATCACGCTGTCATCGCATTGCAAAACGCCAAGAACCAGGTAAAATCGGCACAGGAAGCCGTAAACTCGGCCAAGACCAACCTGAATTACGCGGTGATCACCGCCCCCTTCAGCGGCACCATCGGTTTAAGCCAGGTTAAGCTAGGTAACTTCGTCACCGTAGGTTCGACCATATTGAATACCATATCGACGGATAACCCGATGGCTGTGGATTTTGTGATCAACGAAAAACAGCTGACGCGGTTTGAGAAGCTTGACAGAAGTAAGGAAACACCAGCTGACTCGCTGTTTACTATGTTGTTACCCGACAACTCTCTTTATCCGCAGATCGGGAAAATATCGGTGATAGACCGCGCGGTTGACCCGCAAACGGGTACAATAACGATCAGGCTTGTTTTTGCAAACCCCGATTACCTGCTGCGTCCCGGCATGAGTTGCGTAATACGCGTACACAACCAGGATCGCGCTCCGCAATTGGTAATACCCAACAAAGCCGTGATAGAGCAAATGGGCGAGTATTTTGTATTTACCGCCAGGGATTCGACCGTAACAAACCCGGATAGTAAGGATAATGGCAAACACCTGCTGGTTGCTGAGCAAATAAAGGTAGAACCCGGGCAAACAGTCGGGTCAAACGTGGTGATCAAGAGCGGTATCAGCGATGGCGAACGCATTGTAACAGACGGTGTACAATCGCTGCATGACGGCACACAGATCACAACAGCTAATAGAGTCCCGCCTTCACAAGGCCGGAAGAAATGACAGGCGTGACCAAATGCTCCTGCCGGCCAAAGACAAATAATATATGATCGCCAATACTTTCATAAAAAGACCTGTAACTGCCATCGTGATCTCCGTCGTGCTGGTCATTACCGGTGTGATATGTATCCTGAACCTGCCGGTAGCGCAATACCCGGATATTACTCCGCCCGTAGTGCAGGTGAATGGCCAGTTCACGGGCGCCGATGCACAAACCGTTGAACAGACGGTAGCTACGCCGATAGAATCGCAGGTGAACGGGACCCCGGGAATGGAATACATGCAGAGCAACAGCACTAATAACGGACTGATGACGCTGAATGTAACCTTCAAGGTTGGCACCGATATCGACATAGCTGCGCTGGATGTACAGAACCGGGTAAGCATTGCTACTCCCCTGCTGCCGGCGGTTGTAAGCCGGCTTGGTTTAACGGTAAGAGCAGTGAACCCCAGTATGCTGATGATGGTTGCTATCTACTCGCCAAAAGGCACCCACAATATCACTTTTTTAGACAATTACACCAATATATTCGTGCAGGACGCTTTGCTGCGCGTACCCGGCGTCGGCAGCATTAACCGGTTCACCGATGACTTCAGTATGCGTATCTGGATGGACCCGGATAAAATGGCCGCTTATAGTCTTACGCCGCAGGATGTGATCAATGCGCTGAATGCTCAAAACGTACAGGTTGCAGCCGGAACCGCCGGCGTTCCGCCGCAATCATCATCGCAAACCTATGAACTGGGTATACTGGTTAATGGCAGGCTCAGCAAAGTTTCAGAATTTCAGAATATCGTTGTAAAAAACGATCCTTCTAAGGGTGCGCTTGTTTACCTGAAGGATGTCGCCCGGGTCGAGTTGGGAAAGTTTACTTTTTCCAGTAATTCGTTTGTAGACGGTAAACGCGCGTCATACCTGCAAATATACCAGGCCCCGGGCAGCAATGCGCTTGAAACTGCTCAAGGTGTGTACGATGAGCTGGCCAAACTTCGTAAAACATTCCCGTCAGACGTGGAATACAGCGTTCCGTTCGAATCGGTTACCGTTGTAAAGGTTTCTATGGCTGACGTGGTCGGCACACTGCTAAAAACCCTTGGCCTTGTTGCCCTGGTCGTTTTCCTTTTCCTGCAAAACTGGCGTTCAACGCTTATCCCGGTGCTGGCTATACCGGTCTCGATCTTTGGTACATTTTGTTTCTTCATACCCCTCGGCTTCACGATCAATATCCTTACGATGTTCGGTTTCGTGCTGGCTATTGGTATCGTGGTGGACGACGCCATTATCGTGGTGGAGGCGGTGCAGCATTACATCGACGAGCATAATATGTCGCCCAAAGAAGCTACTTACCGGGCCATGAAAGATATATCCGGGCCTGTCGTAGCCATCGCTCTTATATTGGCAGCGGTATTTGTACCGGTTGGGTTCATTCCGGGTATTGTCGGGCGCCTTTACCAGCAATTCGCTATCACTATTGCCATATCGGTTATTATTTCCGCTTTCATTGCGCTTTCGCTTACGCCCGCACTTTGTAAGCTTTTATTAAAACCGTCGAAAATCAACAAAAAAGCCCGGGGACTGGATAAATTTTTCTACCGATTCAATGCCTGGTTCGAAAGGATGACCGCAAGGTACACCGAGGGCGTCAGGCGCAGTATCAAAGCATCAAGATTCGTCATTATCATACTTGTTTGTATTTGTGCGGCAGCTTACCTGCTCTTCAGGGACAAACCTTCGGGTTTCATCCCGTCTGAAGATGATGGCAACCTCTATGTGACTTACCAGTTACCTCCGGCCTCTTCCACCACGCAATCCATCGACGTGATGTCGAAACTGATGAAACTGGTTGCATCAACTCCTGGTGTGGGCCATTATGCAGCATTGTCGGGGCTCAACGTAGTTACCAATGCGTCCACTTCGAATAACGGCACCATATTCGTCCAGCTTAAGCCCTGGGATGAGCGGAATACGGCAAAGGAACAGGTACCTGGCATCATTCACGAGATGCAAAGGCGTATAGATTCGGCCGGCGTAAAAAATGCCAATGTGGAAGTGACACAACCCTCACCTATGCCGGGTATCGGCGCCACGGTGGGTTTCAGCATGCAGATCGAACAAAGAAGTACCAACGACGATCTGCACCAATTTGAAAATGTCGTAAACCGATTTATTGCTGAAGCGAATAAAAACCCGGCCATATCGAGTGCATTCACTTTCTTTTCGGCACACACGCCGAATTACAGCCTCACTGTCGACAGGGAAAGATGCGAGCAACTGGGTATCAATGTTGCTGATGTGTTTACGACTATACAAGCCTACATGGGCAGCTTGTATATTAACGATTTTACCACCTATAACCGTACTTTTCATGTTGTGGTGCAGGCCGATACGGCTTACCGAAAGTTCATATCCGATATTAACAAATATTACGTTCGGAACCAGGCCGGGCAAATGGTACCGCTTGGCACGGTGATCAGCTATAAGCCTACCGAAACAGCACCGGTCATATCACATTTTAACATTTTCAGAACAGCCGAGATCGATGGCTCCCCCAAGGCGGGTTACAGTAATACCGAAACCATTAAAGCGCTACAGGATATTGCCGCGAAAGTACTGCCCGAAGGATATACTTACGAGTTTTCGGGACTAAGTTATGAGGAGATCAAAGCGGGCACAACAACCATTTATATTTTCCTGTTCTCCATCACTTTTGTATTTCTTTTCCTGGCGGCATTATACGAAAGCTGGTCGGTTCCTTTTTCGGTGCTGCTTGCTGTACCCGTAGGGGCGTTCGGGGCCATATTTGCATTATTCCTGGTGCCCAGCCTGACCAATAACGTTTATGCCCAGATAGGTTTGGTTACCCTGATCGGTCTTGCGGCTAAAAATGCGATCCTGATCGTTGAGTTTGCCAAAGTAAGGGTCGATCATGGCGATGAGCTGATCAAATCGACCCTAGAGGCGGTTAGCCTGCGCTTGCGGCCTATCGTCATGACATCGCTGGCGTTTATTTTGGGTGTAATGCCACTTGTTTTTGCATCGGGTGCAGGCGCGGTAGCACGGCGAACCATCGGTTTGACCGTTCTTGGCGGTATGCTTGCCGCAACATCACTGGCCATCATTATTGTACCGGTATTGTTTGTGATCATTACCAGGATGTCGTACGGGAAGGAAAAACTTGCTTACCTGCAGGCACACCGTGATAAATTGCTTGAGAAAGCCAGCCGGGTTGAACAGCAGAATATAGACCCGGAACTGGAATACGAGATTCAAAAAGCGAGAGAGTTACATCAGCAAGACCAGGGGCAGGGATGATCGCAAATACATTCATAAAAAGGCCGGTAACCGCGATAGTGATATCGCTGGTACTGATCATAGCCGGGCTGATCTGCCTTTTTAACCTGCCTGTCGATCAGTATCCCGATATAACCCCCCCGAGCGTATTTGTTTCCGGATCATATACCGGGGCCGATGCCGAGACCGTAGAACAGACTGTGGCTACGCCTATTGAGGAACAGGTGAATGGTTCGCCCGGCATGGAATACATGCAGAGCACCAGCACCAATAGCGGCGGCGTTCGCATCCGCGTTACCTTCAAAGTGGGCACTAACGTTCATATCGCGGCGCTTAATGTTCAGAACCGCGTGGGTATAGCATCTCCCCTGCTGCCTTCTGTTGTGAGTAAATTAGGCATGAACATCCGCGCAAGCAATCCCGATCAACTGATGGTTGTATCGATATACTCGCCCGGAAAAAGCCACAACGTCACTTTTCTTGATAATTACACAAATACATTCATTAAGGATGCCTTACTGCGCGTACCCGGCGTAGGTGATGTCAATTCGTTTTCTGACAGCTTTAGCATGCGTATCTGGATGGACCCGGATAAGATGGCTGCTTACAAACTGATGCCCAGCGACGTGATCAATGCCATACGCTCGCAAAATGTATATGTAGCCGCAGGCTCGACAGGATCCCCGCCGCAAAATTCATCGCAAGTGTATGAAAAAGGTATCTTGGTCAATGGTATGCTTAATAAAGCATCCGACTATGAAAAGATCATTGTAAAAGCCATACCCGCTACCGGCGAGATCGTTTACCTGAAGGATGTGGCACGGGTTGAACTGGGCAAATTCACTTTTGCGAGCAACGCCTTTGTCGACGGGCACCGCTGTTCGACACTTTCGGTGTACCAGTCGCCCGAAGCCAATGCGCTGCAGACGGCGGAAAATGTGTATGCGGAACTGGCGCGTTTAAGTAAGTCCTTTCCGAACGATGTGGCTTATATCGTACCATTCGAATCGATCACCATCATCAAGGTTTCGATGCACGAGGTGCTCGGCACTTTGTTAAAAGCGCTTTCGCTCGTCGCGCTGGTGGTTTTCCTGTTCCTGCAAAACTGGCGCTCCACGCTTATTCCCATACTCGCTATACCGGTGTCTATCATTGGCACATTTTGTTTCTTCATCCCGTTAGGCTTTACCGTCAACACCCTTACCATGTTTGGTTTTGTGCTGGCTATCGGTATCGTGGTCGATGACGCCATTATCGTTATCGAAGCTGTGCAGCATTATATCGACGAAAAGCATATTTCACCCAAAGAGGCCACCTACCAGGCTATGAAGGAAATATCCGCGCCGGTGGTCGCCATTGCGCTCATCCTGGCATCGGTGTTCGTACCCGTTGGCTTTATTCCGGGAATTGTTGGGCGGCTTTATCAGCAATTCGCCATTACCATAGCTATATCGGTTATCATTTCGGCCTTTGTGGCATTATCACTTACGCCGGCCTTATGCAGCTTGCTGCTCAGGCCCAGTCACCATGTCAATAAAAAATCGAAGTGGCTCGATAAGTTTTTTTATCATTTCAACCGCACTTTCGATAAGCTGGGTAAAGGCTATCATAAAAATGTTCAAAAAGGCCTCAAGAATTCCCGGTTCGTTATCATCATACTGGTATGTATTTGCGCCGGGGCATTCCTTTTATTTAAGAAAAAACCGTCAGGCTTTGTGCCGCCCGAAGACGGCGGCCGTTTATTCATCACTTTCCAGCTTCCCGACGCAAGCTCTACCATCCAGTCAGTGGGGGTTATGCAAAAGATGATGAAGGTTGTCAGCTCGACACCAGGCATATTCCATTACGTAGCTGTATCGGGATTTAACATACTAAACGGGGGCGCCAACTCTAATACCGGTTCCATGTTCTGCATGCTCAAGCCCTGGGACGAACGCACAACGCCCGGTACCACGATAGAAGGCATGACCGAAAATCTTAAAAAGGGATTCGCCAGGGAAGGCATCAAAAATGCCAATATTGTGGTCATACAGCCGCCACCTATACGGGGTATAGGCTTAGCCGCCGGCTTCAGTATGCAAATAGAAGAAGGAAATTCGACAGACGATATACACGCATTTGAAAGAGCCGTACACAAATTTGTAGCCGCGGCCCAAAAAATACCCGCAATTTCGACAGCATTCAGCTACTATTCTGCTCATACGCCGAGCTATGACCTGACCGTCGACCGGCAGAAATGCGAAAAATTAGGGGTTAACATTTCTGATGTCTTCTCGACGATGCAGGCTTATATGGGGAGTATGTTCGTCAACAATTTTACCCTTTATAACCGCACTTACCACGTAGTGGTTCAAGCCGACACGGGTTACCGGGCGTTGATATCCGACATGAATAAATATTATGTCCGTAACCAGGCCGGGCAAATGCTTCCGCTTAGTACACTGATCAGTTACAAGCCGACGGCAGCGGCGCCATTGATCTCGCACTTCAATATTTTCCGTTCGGCTGAGGTTGACGGGGCGATACCACAAGGATACAGCAGCGGGCAAAGCCTCGATGCATTAAGAACACTTGCCGCAAAAGTTTTACCGCGGGGCTATACCATCGAGTTTTCGGGACTCAGCTACGAGGAGATCAAAGCAGGCTCGACCACCATCTACATTTTCCTGTTCTCCATTATTTTCGTATTCCTGTTCCTCGCGGCCCTGTACGAAAGCTGGTCGGTACCCTTCTCTGTTTTACTGGCAGTCCCGGTGAGCGCGTTCGGAGCGATAGTAGCGCTGACACTGATCCCTTCACTCACCAACAATGTGTATGCACAGATTGGTCTTATTACACTGATCGGGCTGTCAGCCAAAAATGCCATCCTCATCGTCGAATTTGCCAAGATCAGGGTTGATCGTGGCGAGGATCTCATTAAATCGACACTCGAAGCGGTACGGCTCAGATTCAGACCGATCATCATGACATCGATGTCGTTTATATTGGGCGTAACACCCCTGGCCCTCGCAACCGGTGCCGGTGCCGCTTCAAGAAATACCATCGGTGTAACTGTTCTTGGCGGGATGATCGCGTCTTCGTGCATCTCAATTTTTATTGTACCCGTATTATTTGTCGTGATCACACGTTTTTCTTATGGCAAAAAACAATTAGCATATTTGAAGGCGCATCACAACGAACTGATGGAAAAGGCCCGCCGTGCCGAAAAACAAAATATTGACCCTGAATTGGAATATGATATTGAAGAAGCCCGGAAGGAGCATGAAATATCGAAGGAAGAAGCCAGAAAAAAGAAATCCCCGG